>JAYQVM010000072.1:0-8540 GCA_038148435.1 Gammaproteobacteria bacterium
TTCGTATTGGAACTGGTACTCAATCGTGCCTGAGCAATATTGATAATTTAGTCATGCCTTTAGCAATATGAATGATCTTTCTCTAGAAAGCCTCTTTGGCATACTGTTAACACTCATAATTATTTCTGGCTATTTCTCCAGTTCTGAAACCGCCATGATGGCGCTTAATCGCTATCGCCTGCGTCATCTGGTCAAACAACAGCATCCTGGTGCCATGCGGGCTAGTAAACTACTAGACCAGCCGGATCGTCTGATTGGCATTATCCTAATCGGAAATAATTTCGTTAATATCTTTGCCTCTGCAATCGCCACCGTGATTTCTGTTCGTCTCTTTGGTGATGCAGGCATCCTGATTGCCACATTGATCCTGACCATCGTGATTCTGATATTTTCCGAAGTGACTCCAAAAACCATTGCGGCTGTTCACCCTGAAAAACTCGCTTTTCCCTTCTCCTTTCCTCTACTCCTGCTGCTGCGCATTTTTTACCCTCTAGTTTGGCTGGTTAACAAGGTATCAAACTCACTGGTACGACTGCTGGGTTTTGATATGGACGACGAAGATGCTCACCACTTGAGCACGGAAGAACTCAAAACAGTTGTTTACGAGGCAGGCTCACTCATCCCGACACGCCACCAGGACATGCTTGTGAACATTTTGGATTTGGAAAAAGTCAGTGTCAGCGATATCATGGTTCCGCGTCATGAAGTCATCGGCATCAATATCGAGGATTCTATCGATGCCATCATACAGACCATCATGAACTCTCATCATACTCGACTGCCAGTTTACCAGAGCAATCTTGATAATGTGGTAGGCATACTTCACATGCGCAACGTCAGCAAACTGATTGACACAGAATCAGTGAGCAAGACCGAAATTATGCGTCTTACCCGAGACAGTTATTTTGTTCCCGAAACTACTACCCTGCATACTCAGCTCATCAACTTTCAGAAAAAGAAACGGCGTATTGCTATGGTGGTAGATGAATATGGCGATGTGCAGGGTATCGTTACCCTGGAAGACATTCTTGAAGAGATTGTAGGAAAATTTACCACAAACATGGCTGAAGAATCGGATGATATTCATCCACAGGATGATGGCTCTTTTCTGATTGATGGTAGTGCCAATATCCGTGAAATCAATCGCAGACTGGACTGGGAACTGCCAACAGATGGCGCCAAAACATTAAATGGCCTGCTAACCGATATTCTGGAAAGCATTCCGGAAAACAGTGTCGCCATCGAACTACCTCTTTATCGGGCAGAAGTACTTCAGGTCAAAGATAATATGATAAAGAATGTACGTATCTGGCCACATTATCCAGACCAAGAAATTTCTCAGAATTCCCTATTTTAATATGAATTACTGCATCCAGTGTGGGAAAAAACTGTCCATGATCGTGCCTACTGGTGATAACCGGCAACGGCATGTGTGCAGCGCCTGTGGCCATATTCATTATCAAAATCCACTCATCGTGGTCTGCAATCTTCCCTGTCATGAAGATCAAGTACTGCTTTGCAGACGCGCCATTGAACCTCGTTATGGCCTGTGGACATTACCCGGCGGATTCATGGAGAACGATGAAAGTACGCACGAAGGCGCCCTGCGGGAAACCCGTGAAGAAGCCAACGCACGGGTGGAACTGGATGACATATACGGCCTTTATAGTTTACCACATATCAACCAGGTGTATTTGTTTTTCCGTGCACATTTATTGGACCTAGATTTTTACGCTGGCGATGAAACTCTTGAAACCAGATTATTCCACCAAGCAGAAATTCCTTGGCAGCAAATAGCTTTCTTGCCGGTACAGGCCATCCTACAACATTATTTTAATGATTTGGATAAGGGCCAGTTTGGCATGCATTACGGTGAAGTATGCGTCGATGAAAGCACTGGCAAACGTATCGTCAAGCCGCTTTAATATGTTTGTTTCCAGCACAAAAATTTTTCCGCTTAATGGCACCAGCAAACAAGAAGATGCTGTTTTGGCGGATGAGGAAGCCTTGGAAATTCGTCTTGGCTACATGACTGATAAGAACCAACGTAAACATAAAAGTATTGCCCATCTGATGCGCAGCCCAGGCCAGGACATTCCCCTCAGCCTCGGTTTTCTGTTTAGCAGAAATATCATCCAGTCTTTAGCTCAGATCATGGATGTAGATGATGCCAAGAAAAACCTGTTGCGTATTGAACTGAGTGATGACTTTTTTCCCAGTTTTCCAACTTCAGATCAACAACATGTTATCAAGACCTTAACAGATGAAAAGCTGGAACCACTTGCCAAAAGTGACATGGAAATCCGTGTCGAATATCTGGCAGGACTGGCAAAAAATCTCAGCATTAAGCAGGACTTATTTCATAGCAGCGGTGCATCTGCAGCTTGTGGTCTATTCGACGATTACGGCGTAGTGCTAGAAGTATCAGAAGACCTCAGACCCCAACATGCTTTTGATAAACTTACCGGCCAGCTTTTGCTGAAATCTGCTCTGCCCTTGCGTAATCATGGCCTTGTTATAAGCGGCAGTCTTGATTTTGACCTCATGCATCGAGCTGTGCGGCTTCGCTGCCCCCTGATAGTAGCCACTGGCGCGCCAAGCTCACTTGCTGTGGAGTTGGCTCAACATTTTGACATAACCTTGCTGGCACTACTAAATGAAGATTCATTCAACATATACCATGACAAAGAGCGCATCATCATCTAGCGAAAAATTCAGACAGCTCTTCCCCAGAATGGTGCATTTTATAAAACTGTGCACTCCTGAGCGTCATTAAAAGAGATCTTGAAAAGAGGCCTCTCTGCTCCTTCCTATTAATACATTGTTTTTTATAGGTTTTATAAAGTTGGCACGCTCTTTGAATGCTATCTAAGTGCGGGAATGAATTTTATCCCGATATGCAATGTTTGATCTCCCCACTAAAAGGGCCCTGTCTAACTCCCTAATCCCCAAAACCTGACAGGGCCTTTTTTTTGAAAACCTTAGCAGTCTCAATTAATAAGATAAGTCAGAAAGAACTACTGTCCCTTTTGTACTGATAAGAAATCAATAGCTAATAACCATGAAAAATATTTCTTGGCTTTTAAAATTTCTAAAGTTTTACAATCACTTTTAAGACTGACATCAGACTGGTTCTTCTTCTCGGCCATCCTCATGTATTGCAAATCGACTCCGTCGACCATGCACCTGATCATGCCTGCTCCAAGGCCATCCACCATACTGATCACGCTGGTAATCAGTGAAAGCCTGCTGTAACTCATCGCGTGTATTCATTACAAAGGGACCATACTGTACAACCGGTTCAGCAATCGGTCTTCCCTGAAGCATGAGAAAGCGCGCAACAGATGCCCCGGTATTACGAATTGGAAAATCATGCTGTGATCTCAGATGCAAACCTGTTCCGGCTGCTATAGTTTGTCCAGCAGCTTGGATACTATTGCCCTCATAAAAATATAGACGACGATTAAGGCCCGCCTCCTCGGCTGGCAGAGTCCAGCTGGCACCGGGGGCCAGATCAATTAACCAGATGGCTACTTTGCTGTCCGGTCGAGCCGCCCAGGAATCCGGTGGTGGTGCTAGAGCTTTGGCACCATCGATTTCTCCAGCAACTACTTTAATACAAATCTCATTACCGTCTTCATCGCTTGACTGATAAACTGGAATTTCATCATTCCAGAACATGGCAAAGTGTGGTTTGGACATTTTGCTGGCTGCCGGAAGATTCAACCAGATCTGGAAAAACAGTAATGGATTCTCTTGCTCCTCGTTCACCAGAGGAAACATTTCGCTGTGCTGCACACCACGCCCAGTGGTAAGCCATTGCACATCTCCATTACCATAACGACCTGCCGCTCCCATAGAGTCAGCATGATCTACCAGACCGACAGGGACAATACTGATGGTTTCAAAGCCACGATGCGGATGCGCAGGAAATCCCGCGACGCGTTCACCATGATACATGCGCCAGCCATCCTTTAACTGAAAATCCTGGCCAATAGGTCTGCCCGCCAGGGAAGCGTCAGGACCCAGTTCGGCATTGCCCTTTGGGAAACGGTCATTATGAAACGCACAAAATAAAAATGGATCTGAAGTCTCCCAGTGCAATCCTAGCAATTGGGTACTGATGATAGGGCCAGACATATTTAGTTTCTCCAAGCGGACTATCTGTGGGCATACTATCTAAATAACGGCAATAAATGGAGCAATCGAAAAATACGCCAAAACAATAACAATAGCTACATATAGTAAGAAGCGGAGTGGATTTTCACTGGCAATATCCAAGAAAGTGCGTGACTTGCCTGCACGCTTAAGCGCTTCATACTGTACGCGGGCACGTCGATACCGCTCTTCACTATAGATATCGAGCAATTCCCTTGCCCGCTGATATTCTTGTTCATCAACCAACCAGATAGCCGGTAGCGAAATTCCCCAGTTGCCGGCACTGGTTTCATAAAACTCTATACCATTCGACGCTAGTAATTCACATATCTCTTTGCGTTCATCTTCAGGGACATAACGGAGATTTATCAATTGCTTTGTCACAGCTTTTAACCTTAAAGTATGAGAAACAAAGTATAGCGATTCTCAGCCTGCTGTTGAGAATAATTTTTTGATTGATCATCAATCATCTCAAAAGTTAAAAGCCGGATAATTCAGACCGTAGCTAGAGCTATAAGCTATCAAGCGGCCGCAGGTAACCACCCCAATCCACAACAATAGCGATATAAAAGCAGAAATTCTGACTGCCATCGGTGGAGCAAGGTCCATATCCCAGTGCGCGATATCTACCAATAAAAATTTTTGCATCAGTAGCGCATTTGCACCTGCCAGCACAATCAGCAGCATTTTTATTTGAAAAATCGGATTGACCGGGTACTCCCAGGGCGTGACAAAGAAAAAGAGAATGCCGCTAAAAATTGCTAGCGCGAATGCCAGCCAGGCAATGCGCAAGATATAGCGCATGGTTTGCTGGCTGGAAATAAAGCGGCCTACACCTAGCAGGCGAAGATCTAGCATCATCATCCCACCAAAAAATGTGCCATAGGTAATGACATGTATCACTTCTAGCACCGGGAAGCTGTAATAGCTCAGGGCAAAGAATTCCGTCAGTGGGTTTTCTGACAGAGTTCCTGACAATGAGCGCATTGCATCATCAAACAAGTACGTCACCTCTTCAGACAGACTTCTTAAGCTAGCGAATTCAGGGGTAGATAGCTAGCGACTATTTACAACATATGCTTTAATTCTCAAGAAATTATCAGTTTAACATGCGGTGTCCTAATGCGCTTCTATTCTCCTTTTTTCAACAAAAATATTTTCACTGCTGCAATCTGCTGTTTGCTGCTTGCCTGTAGCGAATCTAACACAGATAACAATGTGACGGCCGCAAATAATGGTATTCCACCCGGTGTCACCCTTTTGGAACGAGTTTTAGCAGATGGTGAACTGCTGATTCCATACAGTAAATTCCAGCTTGATAACGGGCTAACCCTGGTGATTCATGAAGACCATTCAGACCCTATTGTGCGTGTTGATGTTACCTATCATGTCGGTTCCGCCCGTGAAGAACCCCGTCGCTCCGGCTTTGCGCATTTTTTTGAACACATGATGTTCCAGGGCTCCGAACATGTCGGCGATGATGAACATTTCCGCATCGTAACCGAGGCAGGTGGTACTATGAATGGCACCACCAATAATGATCGCACCAACTATTTTCAGACAGTCCCCAGCAATCAGCTTGAAACTATGCTCTGGTTGGAGTCAGACCGTATGGGATTCCTACTGGATGCGGTTACACAAGAAAAATTTGAAATACAGCGTGACACAGTAAAGAACGAACGCGGGCAGAATGTCGATAACAGCCCATACGGTCGTTTTGGTGAAGTTAACGCATCAGCACTGTATCCACCTGCTCATCCATACTCATGGCCGGTTATCGGTTATCCTGAAGATTTAGATGCCGCCACCCTGGATGATTTGAAGAATTTTTTCCTGCGTTGGTATGGCCCTAATAATGCTACTCTGACGGTTGGCGGCAATGTGGATGAGGCCGAGGTTCTGGCGCTGGTTAATCAGTACTTCGGAGAAATACCATCCGGGCCAGTAGTTCTAGCCAATGAACTACCGGCGGTGACGCTCGACAACGACCGATATGTGTCCTATGTGGATGAAAATATTCGTTTCCCGGCACTGCTTTTCACTTACCCCACCGTCCCGCTGGACCATCCCGACCGTGTCGCCCTGGAAGCCTTAAACAATATCATTACAGGAGGCCGTAAATCTATTTTCTACAAGGAATTCGTACTCACCAGCAAAGCCATCACCGCTACTGGCTTTGACAACAGTATGGAACTTGGCGGCTCACTGACCCTATATGTGATGCCTTATCCGGGCATACCCCTTGGCCAATTTGAACAAGAAATTAGAAGCGTCCTACAGAATTTTAATGAAAGCTCCATCTCCGATGAAGACCTGCAAATCTACAAGGCTCAGCAGGAAGCAGGTCTCATCAGCAGCCTTGCCAGTGTCAGCGGTAAAGTGTCCCAACTGGCCTACTACCAGACTTTTTACGACAACCCCAACATTATTCCACAGGAACTTGAAGCAATACAGAACCTCAGTAAAGGAGATGTTCTGCGTGTCTTCAATACCTATATCAAGGACAAGGCCGCTGTCATTCAGAGCATCGTCCCCGGTAGCGACCCCGAAGGGCAGGCCCGGCCGGATAACTATACTATTCCTGAAAGACTAAGCCGTCTTGACAGTGAACTAGACAATTTAGAAGAACGCATAGTTGTTTCTGCCTTTGACCGCTCGGTGAAACCCGAAGCCGGACCCAGTCCGCTAGTTATCATGCCGGAATACTGGGAATCCAGCAGTGATAATGCTGTTGAATTCATCGCCACCCAAAGTACAGAAATTCCACTGGTCAATATCCGTCTGAACTTTGACGGCGGACATCTGCTGGAGTCACCAGATAAATACGGTCTAGCAAGCCTGACTGCTAGCATGATGAATGAAGGCACACAACAATACAGCGCAGAGGAATTTGAAGTCGAGCTGGACAAGCTGGGCAGCAGTATCATTGTTAGTGCAGGACAGGAAAGCACCAGTATCAGCATGCAGAGCCTGGAACGTAACCTGGATGCCACACTGGCACTGCTGGAAGAACGCCTCTTCAACTCGGTATTCACTGAAGAAGACTTGACCCGTCTGCGCCAGCAGCAGATTGAGAGCATCGAAGCGGATAAAGAACAGCCCAGCACGATTGCATCAAACGTCTATCGCAAGCTGGTCTATGGTGAGGAGCACCCCTTTTCGGTACCATCATACGGCACTATAGCGACCCTGCAGAACATTAGCCTTAACGATGTGGAAGGTTTCAGTCGCCAGAGCTTGGTTTCACAAGCACTGGATGTTGTCATCATCGGTAACCTGAGCCAACAGGAAGTACTGGAAAAACTGTCTTTCCTAGACAATTTGCCCGATGCCAATGTCATGCTGCCCGATATGCCGTTAAGTCCTCAGATCAACCAGAATACACTTTACCTGATCGACAAGGCAGCCGCACCACAATCAGAAATTCGTATCGGCTACATGAGTGAGCTCAGCTATGATGCCACCGGCGAATATTTCGAGCGCTTCTTGATGAACTATGTACTGGGTGGTGCTTTCAGCAGTCGCATCAATCTCAACTTGCGTGAAGACAAAGGCTATACCTACGGTGCCCGCAGTAGTTTTTCTGCTACCCGTTATCCGGGTCCGTTTACGGCTTCTGCGAGTGTCAGAAACGATTCAACCGCAGATTCCGTCGTGCAGTTCATGACAGAAATCAGTCAGTATCGGGATAACGGCATCACCGCTGAAGAGCTTGCATTTACCAAGAGCGCCATCGGACAGAGCGAGGCACTAGACTATGAGACTCCCAGACAGAAAGCTATGCTGCTTGGCCAGATCATTGACTATGACTTATCGAGTGATTTTGTCATCAGACAACAGGAAATCATCAATCAGCTCAGTATTGATCGGGTGAATACGCTGGCACAGGAGCATTTACCTATCGAGAAAATGATAATTTTGGTGGTGGGGGACAAAGAGATTATTGAACCATCCCTGCAGGAACTTGGTTACAATATTGTCGAACTGGATAGTGAAGGTCAGGCACTGTAGTACCATTCAGCCAGGCTTGTAATGACCCACACCTATGTTCTCACCGGTCCCGAGTCCAGTGGCAAAACGACACTGGCAGCTGCGTTGGCAAGTTACTGGTCGGCCCCGCTGTTAAAGGAATATTCTCGTGAGTATCTCGAACTCAAGCGTCAGGCTGAACCTGAATTCAGCTATCAGCAAAGCGATATACTGAGCATTGCCCAGCTGCAATATGCACAGGAAATAGAGCTGCTCAAGCAAGCTCCTGAACGCCTAGTATGTGACACGGATTTACTGGTTCTGATTGTATGGAGCGAAATGAAATACGGAAACTGTGAATCCTGGATACTAGAAAAATTTCAACAAAGTCTGCAGCAGGATAATCGTCACTA
>JAYQVM010000073.1:0-8343 GCA_038148435.1 Gammaproteobacteria bacterium
ATCCCTATCTGATGCCGGATTACTGGCAGTTTCCCACGGTTTCCATGGGCCTGGGTCCGATACAGGCAATCTATCAGGCGCATGTGATGAAGTACTTGGATAACCGTGATCAGGTCAAAAAGGGTGACCGGCAAATCTGGGCATTCCTTGGTGATGGTGAGTGTGATGAACCGGAAAGTCTAGGAGCCATTTCCCTTGCAGGGCGTGAACAGCTGAGTAACCTGAATTTCGTTATTAACTGTAACCTGCAACGTCTGGATGGACCGGTGCGAGGTAATGGAAAAATCATACAGGAACTGGAAGGGATTTTTCGGGGTGCAGGCTGGAACGTGATCAAGGTTGTCTGGGGTCGACACTGGGACCCGCTACTGGCCAAAGATACTGATGGCCTGCTGCAGGCGCGTATGGATGAAGTCGTGGACGGGGAATATCAGACTTATGTCAGTCGCGGTGGGGCTTATACCCGTGAGCATTTCTTCGGCAAGAGTCCGGAACTTTTGAAAATGGTTGAGCATCTGTCGGATGATGATATTATGAAACTCAATCGTGGCGGACACGATCCCTTCAAGATATATGCGGCGTACAAGCAAGCGGTTGAAACCACTGACCGCCCGACAGTGATTTTAGCAAAAACCGTCAAAGGCTATGCCTTCCCTTCGGTTGAAGGACAAAATCCCGCTCACAATACCAAAAAACTCAACGAAGACAGTCTGAAACTATTCCGCGACCGTTTTGGTATTCCGATTCCGGATGAAAAGCTCAAGGATGTGCCTTATTACCGGCCTGCAGAAGACAGTCCGGAAATGCAGTACATGCGCAAAAGCCGTGAGGCTCTTGGTGGCGTGGTGCCCCAGCGTCGTGCACATAGCAGTAAACTGGAAACCCCGGAACTCAGTGAATTTGCCAGCATTACGTCCGGCAGTGGGGACCGCGAAATATCAACCACTATGGCCTTCGTGCGACTCATATCCGCATTACTTAAAGATAAAAAAGTTGGCAGGAATATTGTTCCCATCGTGCCCGATGAAGCACGTACCTTCGGAATGGAAGGCCTGTTTCGTCAGGTCGGCATCTATGCTGCTAAGGGGCAGCTCTATGATCCGGCAGATTCCGGACAAGTGATGTATTATCGTGAAGATATTCAGGGCCAGATTCTGGAAGAGGGGATCAACGAAGCCGGTGCGGTTTCATCCTGGCTGGCGGCTGCTACCTCCTACAGCGTCAATAATTACCCGCTCATACCTTTTTATATTTATTACTCGATGTTTGGCTTCCAGCGTATCGGTGATCTTTGCTGGGCAGCCGGGGACCTTCAGGCACGAGGCTTCCTGATCGGCGGTACGGCCGGCAGAACCACACTGAATGGCGAAGGCCTGCAGCACCAGGATGGACACAGCCATATTATGGCTAATACTATTCCCAATTGCGTGACCTATGATCCAACCTTTGCCTATGAACTGGCAGTAATCATCCAGCATGGTATGAAACGCATGTATCAGGATGATGAAAGTGTGTTTTATTACATCACCACCATGAATGAAAACTATATACAGCCTGACATGCCCAAAGGCTGTGAAGAAGGCATTATTCGAGGCATGTATCTGCTGGAAGATGGCGAGTCTAAAGCCTATAAAGTAACGGCCAAGGATAAGCTGCGGGTTCGCCTGATGGGCAGTGGCACGATATTGCGCGAAGTGCGTGAGGCTGCTGAAATTTTGCGTAAGGAATACAAGGTGACCGTGGATGTCTGGAGTACTCCTAGCATGAATGAGCTGGCGCGAGACGGGCAGGCTGCAGAGCGCTGGAACATGATGCACCCAGAAGGTCAACCTAGGCTTTCCTATGTTGCAAAGTGTCTTGGTGACAGCAAGGATCCGGTCATCGTATCAACCGACTATATGAAACTCTATGGCGAGCAGATCAGGCCATTTGTGCCGGCGCCCTTCAAAGTGTTGGGCACTGACGGATTCGGTCGCAGTGATGGACGTCAGAAACTGCGACACTTCTTTGAAGTGGATCGTTTCTATATTGTTTTGGCAGCTCTTACAGAGTTGGCAAAAACCGGCAATTTAGAGAGGTCTGTAGTTAGTAAGGCCATGGAAAAAATGAAGCTGGACCCGGAAAAAGTCAATCCGCTAAAAGCATAGCTAACATAGGAGCAAAAGGCAGTGGCCCTGGAAAAATTAACAATTCCTGATTTGGGTGATTCGCAAGATGTCGAAGTCATTGAGGTTTTGGTATCGGCAGGTGATGAGGTTCAGGAAAATGATTCCCTGCTGACCCTGGAAACCGACAAGGCAGCCATGGAAATTCCGTCCAGCTGTGCCGGTATCGTAAAGGAAGTGCTTCTAAAAGTTGGTGATACCGTCAATCAGGGTGATGAATTCATTGTGCTCGAGGCTGTTAGCAATAGTGCGACTTCGGCGAGCCAGGATGATAGGCCAGCCGAAGCGGAAGTCCAGGAACAGGAGTCTGAACCTGAAGTAGCAGTTTCTGCGGCAGGTACTACGGATGAACAGCCAGTAGCTGCGGCTGCTGAAATTGTGGAGATCCAGGTGCCTGATCTGGGCACTGATGATGCCGTCGAAATTATTGATATTCTGGTAACAGCTGGTGATCAGGTGAATACAGATGATGGCCTGCTGACGCTAGAGACCGACAAGGCCACCATGGATGTGCCTGCCCCGTTTGCCGGCAAGATTACAGAACTCAAGGTCAAGGTGGGTGACAAGGTCAATACAGGTTCGGTCATCATGCTTGCTCAGACACTGGCGGGCAGCGCGCCAGTCAAAACACAGAAAAACACCGAACCTGCTCCATCGGCTGCCAGTCCGGCATCAGCCGAAAAGCCAGCGGCAGCAAGCTCAAGTACAGCGCCGACACCTGTTATAACACCGGCATCCCAGGCAGATGTCTACGCCGGTCCGTCAGTCAGAAAACTGGCCAGGGAACTGGGTGTGGACCTGGCTCAGGTCAGTGGCAGCGGCACAAAAAACCGTATTGTCAAAGAGGATGTTAACGCCTTTGTGAAAAACGTCATGCAAAATGGAGGTGCTGCGGTAAGTGGTGGTGCTTTTGCCTTGCCGGTCATCAAAGATATCGATTTCTCTCAGTTTGGTGATATTCAAGAAGTCGAGATGAGCAAGTTGCATCAGGTGACTGCGCGTAACATGGCCCAGAACTGGTTAACCGTTCCGCATGTCACTCAGTTTGAAGAAGTGGATGTGACTGAACTCGAAGATTTTCGGGCGGCACAACAGGCGCAGGCTGAGAAGAAGGGCATCAAGCTGTCACCATTGCCATTTATCGTCAAGGCCTGTGCGCTGGCGCTGGCTGAATTTCCCCAATTTAACGTGTCCATGCACTCTTCCGGTACAAAACTGATTCAGAAAAAATATATTCATATCGGGGTTGCGGTAGCAACGCCGGAAGGCCTGATGGTGCCAGTAGTCCGTGATGCCGATAAAAAGTCGGTCTGGGAAATTGCTGAGGAAATTCTGCAGCTCAGTGAGCTGGCCAAAGCGCGCAAGCTCACCAAGGAACATATGTCAGGGGGCTGTTTTACCGTCTCCAGTCTGGGCAATCTTGGTGGCGTCGGATTTACGCCTATTGTTAATTCACCGGAAGTTGCCATTCTCGGGGTCTCCAAGACCACGTTAAAACCACTGTGGATGAATGGCGAATTCAAACCGCGCAAGATGCTGCCGTTCTCGCTGTCTTACGATCACCGTGCCGTCAATGGCATGGATGGCGGCATGTTCTGTCAGTATTTGAATGGGCTGCTGAGCGATATCCGTCGCATGGTTTTATAGCCATTACGCTTGCGAATTAATCGTGAATGCGCCTATCAAGCCGCTCACTTATTGTTAACTAAGTTCCCTGCTTGAATCTGCACTTAGCCTCGACCTTGCTGCGTGCTTGAGGCTATAAAATGATAGATGATCAGCCTTATGCTCAAAGCCAGTGGTGAACCGGCCGATAGATAAAATTCTAGGATATGCCTGGACAAGACTCGCAAACAGTTTTATCGCAAGGACAACATAAGCCTTTCTAATTACCCCAAGACAGGCAGCGAATTCTTCCCCATGCACTCAGACTGAATAATTATTCTTGACTTGACGATGCTCATAAGCTTGAGCCAATATCGCTTAAGAATGATTTTGAACAGTGTGAATTACTCAGGGAACCACTGAGATGCTCTTTTGCTTTGCTGAACTTTGGCTCGAAGCCGGCATGGTTTGAGGCGGCAGTGACGAGTCCCCCAGCGCCGAATGCCATTGAAACGATGGGCAAAGACAAATGATTAATTCCCCTAAAAACAGCTAAAAACAGGAAGCAACTATGCCAACGTTTGACGTAGTCTCTGAAGTGGATATGCACGAACTTACCAATGCGGTCGATCAGGCTCAGCGTGAAATTAGCAATCGCTTCGATTTCAAGGGAGTGGATGCTTCCTTCGAGTTAACGGACAGCGAGATTACCATCACTGCCGAAGTGGATTTTCAGACACAGCAGATGCTCGACATTTTGCGCAACAAGCTGGCCAGTCGTCAGCTTGATCAGAAATGTCTGAAGCTGGGTGATGTGGAAATCTCTGGTCAGCGAGCCATTCTCAAAGCACAGGTACAGCAGGGCATTGAGTCAGAGACGGCTCGCAAGATTGTCAAAAAAGTCAAAGACCTGAAAATGAAGGTGCAGATTGCCATACAGGGTGACAAGCTGCGAGTCACCGGCAAAAAGCGTGATGATCTGCAAGAGGTTATCGGCGTGCTCAGGGAAGACAACTGGGGGCTGCCCTTGCAGTTCAATAATTTCAGGGACTGATCCTATCCTGATCTAGGATTTGCAGATGGCAATCATACAGGTCGAAAGCCTTCTGATTGACACTGAATTGCAGTTAGTGAAGGATGGTATGCGCCGTTATACAGAGCAGCAGCATGCCTGGGGTGGCTACAGGCCAATGACAATCACCCTGCGTGATGAAAAGCAAAACCTGCTAGGTGCGGCACTTGGTGAAGGCGGAAGGGGCTGGTTAAAAATCGCGATCATCTGGGTTCAGGAAAATCATCGTGGTCAAGGATACGGAACGCAACTCCTGCAAGTCATGGAGGCGG
Source organism: Gammaproteobacteria bacterium (assembly GCA_038148435.1). GTDB lineage: Bacteria > Pseudomonadota > Gammaproteobacteria > Pseudomonadales > Pseudohongiellaceae > UBA5109. The sequence goes on from JAYQVM010000073.1 coordinate 5,115, forward strand.
AAGCTGTAAAGCAGACTTGTCGTCATGCCTATCTGGATACCTTCAGTTACCAGGCCAGGCCTTTCTATGAACGATTTGGTTATGAAGTATTTGGCACACTGGAAGATTACCCGCCGGGTCATACGCGTTTTTTCATGCGCAAAACACTGCAGCCCTGAAAGACCAGCCGGAAGCACTGAACCAGTTTAACTACTGTTTGCACCGGCAACTGGTGCATAACAATATAAATATTCCCAGGACTGCCATGGTGCTAAAGAAATTCGCTATTCGCCCCTGTTTTATCGGTGCCTGCGCAGTCTGAAAAGAGGCCGAAGTGCTGCTGTAGGTAGTGCTGACGCTGGGTGAGCAACTGGAAAAAGCCGACTAGACAGACTGACGGGTTTATATCATGCTGGCCTTTATCTTTGTAAATTTGCCCCCATTACTTATAAATCATGCTTGGTGGAAACACACGTGCGCTTCATTTTTCTGATTTTTATCATTGTCCCGCTGGTCGAAATGCTACTACTGTTTGAAGTGGCCGAACGCATTGGAGGCTGGTCAACGCTGGGGCTGGTGGTCTTGACGGCGGTTATCGGCATCCAGATTCTGAAACAGCAGGGTTTGGCAACTCTAACACGTGCCAACCAGCGTATCGGCAGTGGAGAACTGCCGGCCCAGGAAATGCTGGAAGGACTGTTTCTGGCCGTGGGTGGGGCTTTTCTGTTGACGCCGGGTTTTATAACAGACTTCCTGGGGTTTGTGTTTCTGATCGGACCCACGCGCCGGCTTCTGGTGCAGTGGCTGATTCGGTCCGGCAAGCTGGCCATGTGGCAGGCGGGTTCACGACAGGGTTTCTATTATACAAATCATTCTCAGCGCCCAGGTTCACCTCATAACAGCGGCAATATTTATGAGGCTGATTATGATCAGAAGCCTGATGAAAATAATCAGCAGCGTTTGCCTTGAGTAAAAAATAAAAAAAATCACTTTTTGCCATTGAAATTACTACAAGCAACCCCATCTAGAGGTTTCAAATCAAGCGCAAAAGGATTTTATATCCTTTAAGTTATTGATTTGTTGAGATTTAAGGCCGATTTACAAGAAAATCAAGGGCCATTCACGAACTATTAACACCAGTTAGTTTTGGAGAGAATAAACTATGAAAATTCGTCCTTTACAAGACCGCGTCGTGGTAAGACGACAGGAAGAAGAAGAGACCAGCGCCGGTGGAATCGTGCTGCCTGGCTCTGCAAAAGAAAAACCTTCCCAGGGAGAAGTTGTTGCCGTTGGTCCCGGTCGTTTGCTGGATAACGGAGAAGTTCGTCCACTGGACCTAAAAGTGGGTGACAAGGTTATTTTTGGCAAATATGCCAGCAATACCGTAAAAATTGGTGATGAAGAACTTCTCATCCTCAATGAAAGCGAAATCTACGGTGTTGTTGAAAAATAAACCGTAGAGTTCCCAATAAGCATTCAAAACAGATTGATACAACCGATTAGATAGGAATAAGACAATGGCTAAAGAAGTGAAATTTGGAGATGCCGCCCGCCAAAAAATGCTCAAGGGCGTGAACCTGCTGGCTGATGCCGTAAAAGTGACACTGGGACCAAAAGGCCGCAACGTGGTTCTGGATAAATCCTTTGGCGCACCGACCGTCACGAAAGACGGTGTATCCGTTGCCAAGGAAATTGATTTAAAAGACAAGTTTGAAAACATGGGTGCACAGATGGTGAAAGAAGTTGCTTCCCAGACTTCTGACATCGCCGGTGACGGTACCACCACGGCAACCGTACTGGCACAGGCCATCCTTAATGAAGGTCTTAAAGCTGTTGCTGCCGGTATGAACCCAATGGATCTAAAACGCGGTATCGACAAAGGTGTTGCTGCTGTTGTTGAAGAACTGGGTGGCATGTCCACTCCGTGTACCGAGACCACTGCAATTGCACAGGTCGGCAGTATTTCTGCCAACTCTGATACGACGGTGGGTGACATCATTGCCGAAGCCATGGAAAAAGTGGGCAAGGAAGGCGTGATCACTGTTGAAGACGGTTCCGGTCTGGAAAATGAGCTGGATGTGGTTGAGGGTATGCAGTTTGATCGTGGTTATCTCTCTCCTTACTTCATCAACAACCAGGACAACATGACGGTTGATCTGGAAGACCCGCTGATTTTGTTAGTTGAAAAGAAAGTTTCCAACATTCGTGAATTGCTGCCGATTCTGGAAGGCGTTGCCAAGTCCGGACGTCCGTTGCTGATTATTGCGGAAGACGTGGAAGGTGAAGCCCTTGCTACACTGGTGGTCAACAACATGCGCGGTATCGTTAAAGTGGCTGCCGTGAAAGCGCCTGGTTTCGGTGATCGCCGTAAAGCCATGCTGGCTGATATCGGTATCCTCACTGGCGGTACGGTTATAGCTGAGGAAGTTGGTCTAAATCTTGAAGGTGCTACGGTTGAAGACTTGGGTTCTGCCAAACGCGTGCAGATTTCTAAAGACAACACCACGATCATTGATGGAGCCGGTAATGCCGACAACATCAAGGCGCGTGTTGGCCAGATCCGTGCCCAGATTGAAGAAACTTCATCTGACTATGATCGTGAAAAACTGCAGGAGCGCGTGGCCAAACTGGCCGGCGGTGTTGCCGTGATCAAGGTAGGTGCTGGCACTGAAATTGAAATGAAAGAAAAGAAAGCCCGCGTTGAAGACGCGCTGCACGCAACCCGTGCTGCTGTCGAAGAAGGAGTTGTTCCTGGTGGTGGTGTTGCACTAGTTCGAGCCCTTCAGAAAGTTGAAGGCCTCAAAGGTGACAACGAAGATCAGAACGTTGGTTTGACTATCCTCCAACGTGCACTGGCTGCTCCCCTGCGTCAGATTGCTGATAATGCCGGTGATGATGGTTCAGTCGTGCTGGATAAGGTTCGTGCTGCAAAAGGCAATAATGGCTATAATGCTGCTACCGGTGAATATGGTGATATGCTGAAAATGGGCATTCTGGACCCGACAAAAGTAACCCGTTCAGCTCTACAGGCTGCCGGTTCCGTGGCCGGTCTGATGATCACCACAGAAGCGATGATCTCTGAAATTCCTGAAGAGAAATCCGCTGCGCCGATGCCTGACATGAGTGGCATGGGCGGCATGGGCGGCATGATGTAATTGCTGCTTAGGTATTAAAAAACCCCGCAATTGCGGGGTTTTTTATTTAGAGGGAGCTACTACACGCTCATATTGTCTTTGCTCGAGGCGTTCCC
>JAYQVM010000074.1:0-8113 GCA_038148435.1 Gammaproteobacteria bacterium
ACCAAAACCGGCCAGTGTCCAGCGTATTGCCGTACTGCCTCGCCAGCCAGCCTGATGCCTTCCCCACAGTAAGATGGCAAAAACCACCCAGGAACCGATGGAGAAAACGGTTTTATGGGACAGATGCTGGCCGAGAAAATCTTCGGTATAGATGATGCCGGTAATGATGACGGCGCTCAGTAAAAGAATGCCCAGCCAGATGATTTCAAACAGCAGGCTTTCCATGGTCTCTAGTGGCGGCAGGTGCCGGATCAGGCTGAAGTGGTGCCTTTGGCGTAATTGCTGATTTTCATAAGCCATAAAAATAGCCTGCACGGCACCAATGGTAATGATGCTGGTTGCTAAAATGGCCAGCACGATATGTGTTGCCACACCCAATGTATAGCTTTCATTTGGCACATACTTGCTGGGTACGAACAGGGCGCAGAGTATGCTGATGATTCCAAAAGGAAATATTAGCAGGAAGAGATTTTGTACCGGTTTTTTCATATTGCTTAGGAGAATCAGGCCTGAAATGGTAAAGCTGAAGACGGTTGAAATTTTGAAAAAACCAAAATCATATCCCCCGGTGGTATTGATGACGCCGAGCATGCTGACAAAATGTGCCAGCAAGGCAATCCAGCCACAGATCTGTACAGGATTTTTCAGATTGCGGTCATGAAGAAGGTTTTGGCTCTGGAACCAGGTCGCCGATAGGTAAAGGATGACGGCTATGATTCCTGCAACGGTCGCTAGCATGGGCGAAAGTCTCTCACAAGTGAGCACTCCATTGAAGCCTTTTTTATTGTAGAATTAGGTTCCAAATACCCTAAACTAAAGTTAATCAAAATGTTTGAAACACTGAGCGAACGCCTGTCCGGTGCTTTAAAAAGTATCAGTGGCAAATCCAAAATTACCGAAGACAATATTCAGGAGTCTTTGCGGGAAGTCCGGCGTGCATTGCTGGAAGCGGATGTTGCCTTGCCAGTGGTCAAGGATTTCATTGAACAGGTCAAGCATCGGGCTATTGGTCAGGAAGTCAGCAGCAGTCTGAACCCAGGCCAGGCTTTTTTGAAAATTGTCCAGGCTGAGCTTCAGGCCCTGATGGGTAATGCCAATGAAGTGCTGGATCTCAAGGCCGTGCCGCCGGCAGTGATTCTGATGGCGGGCCTGCAGGGTGCAGGTAAAACAACCTCGGTAGCCAAACTGGCCTTGTGGTTGAAAAACAACCAGAAAAAATCGGTCATGGTGGTTAGCGTCGACGTCTACCGGCCTGCTGCTATCCAGCAACTGGAAATGCTGGCTATTGAAGTCGGTATTGAATTCTTCCCCAGTGACCCGTCTCAAAGCCCGGAGCAAATCGTCAGGGCAGCGCTGGCTGCGGCTAAAAAGCAGTTTGTGGATGTCTTGTTTGTTGATACGGCAGGACGGCTTGCCATTGATGAAGCCATGATGGAGGAAATCAAAGGTCTGCATCAGCTTCTCAAACCGGCTGAAACTCTGTTTGTTGTTGATGCCATGACCGGACAGGATGCGGCCAATACGGCCAAGGCCTTCAATGATGCATTGCCCTTAAGTGGTGTCATCCTGACTAAGACAGACGGTGATGCCCGTGGTGGTGCCGCATTGTCAGTTCGCCGGATAACCGGCAAACCGATCAAGTTTCTTGGTACCGGCGAAAAAATTAACGGACTGGAGCCTTTTTATCCGGATCGTCTGGCATCAAGAATTCTGGGTATGGGAGATTTGCTGTCTCTCATTGAAGATGTTGAGAAAAAAGTCGATAAGCAAAAGGCCGAGAGGCTGGCGAAAAAAATCAAACGAGGCAAGCGTTTTGATCTTGAGGATTTCAAGGAGCAGTTACAACAAATGCAGAATATGGGTGGAATTGGTAACCTGCTGGAAAAAATGCCGGGCATGGGCGGCATGGCGCAGGCAGTGGCTGGACGTGTTGATGAGCGCGTGTTTAACCACATGGAGGCCATTATCAACTCCATGACCATGCAGGAAAGACGCAATCCGGACTTGCTTAACGGGTCACGCAAACGTCGTATCACACAAGGATCTGGCACCAATATTCAGGATCTCAATCGTCTGATCAAGCAGCACAAACAGATGCAGCGGGTGATGAAAAAGATGAAGGGCGGCAAAATGGCCAATATGCTGCGAGGCATGGGAGGCATGAACCCGCCAGGTGGCGGTTTTCCTGGCGGCGGTTTTCCCGGCAGGTGACACAGACTTATTTTTTAAAATCAGTGCGTTAAGGTTCCAATGGCGCCTCTTTTCCCTTAGAATACCCGCCTTTTTTGCGGTAAGGCTTTTTCTGCCGGTGAACGCTTCGGAAAAAGTCTTAAAATTTACAGAATTTATCCATTAGGAACAATAACTTATGTTGGTGATTAGACTTGCTCGTACTGGCGCCAAGAAACGTCCGTTCTACCACTTGACGGTTGCTGACAAACGCAAATCGCGTGACGGTCGCTTTGTGGAACGTGTCGGTTTCTTCAACCCGATTGCAAAAGGCGGTGAAGAACGCCTGCGCATTGATGCTGAACGCATTGAATACTGGCAGGGTCAGGGAGCTCAACTCAGTGATCGAGTTGCCCGATTGCTGAAGGATGCAGCGGCTGCTTAAATGACCGTGCTGCAGCTTGCCGACTATATTCTGGTCGCGCGTATAGGAGCTGTCTACGGAGTCAAAGGGTGGGTGAAGCTGATTTCCTTCACCGATCCGCCGAAAAACATACTCGGCTATCAGGAATTTATCACCTTGCAGCAGGATGGGCAGGGCGAAAAACTGACCAGCCTCACGATCGATCAGAGCAAGAATCAGGGCAAAAACATCATAGCCCATATCAGTGGATGTGATGATCGAGAGTTGGCAAGAAGCTATACGGGCAGTTCTTTGTATCTGCCAAAAAGTGCCTTACCCGTTCTGGGTGGCACGGAGTTTTACTGGTATCAGTTACAAGGATTACGGGTCGTCAACCGACGGGATGAAGACCTAGGCAAAGTAAGTTATTTGCTGGAAACCGGCGCCAATGATGTGCTGGTTGTACAGGGCGATGGCAGCAGCATTGATGAAGAGGAACGCTTGATTCCTTACCTGCGCGACCAGGTGATTGAGCAGGTAGACCTTGAACAGGGATTGGTCAGGGTTATCTGGGAAAAAGATTTTTAAGGGGCCGGATGTGATGAAGATCAGCGTTGTCACATTGTTCCCGGAGATGTTTAAAGCGCTAAGTGAGTATGGAATCAGTGGCAGGGCCTTTAAACATGGCCTGGTTCAATTAACATTCTCTAATCCCAGGGAGTTTGCCGAAGACCGGCACCGTTCCGTGGATGACCGGCCATATGGTGGCGGCCCCGGGATGCTTATAAAAACAGAGCCCGTTACTGCGGCAATAAAGGCAGCCAGAGAGCAGTTGGGAAGTGGGGCAAAAAAGGCTCCTGTGATTTATCTGAGTCCCCAGGGCAGACCTCTGGTACAAAAGGACTTGGCCCGACTGGCTAATGAAGCATCGCTGGTGCTTTTGTGCGGTAGGTATGAGGGTATCGACGAGCGAGTAATCAGTTCGCTGGTAGATGAGGAAGTGTCGCTGGGTGACTATGTTATCAGTGGCGGTGAATTGGCGGCGATGGTTTTGATGGATGGCATCATCCGTTTGAAGCCTGAAGCCCTAGGACATGAGGATTCTGCGCTTGAAGATTCTTTTGTTGCCGGCCTACTGGATTGCCCGCACTTCACCCGGCCTGAGGAATTTGCCGGAATGAAAGTTCCGGAAGTGCTGTTGAGCGGAGACCATGCAGCAATAGCCAGATGGCGAATGAAACAAAGTCTGGGGAGAACCTGGCAAAGAAGACCGGAATTACTGCAGGAGCTTGAACTGAACGCTGAACAGCAGGCCCTGTTGGATGAATTTATCAGCGAAAACAAGAATTGTTAATCTGGAATTTACAAGTGGAGTAAGAAGCGATGAGTGCCAAGAACACCATTATTCAAAAAGTTGAAGCAGCACAGTTAAAATCTGAATTGCCGGAGTTTAGTCCTGGCGATCTGGTGGTTGTGCAGGTACGCATCAATGAAGGTGATCGCGAGCGCCTGCAGGCCTTTGAAGGGGTGGTTATTGGTAAACGTAACCGTGGACTTAATTCTGCATTTACCGTGCGTAAAATATCTCATGGTGTGGGTGTGGAAAGGACCTTCCAGACCCACAGCCCATTGATCGAAAGTGTCCAGCTCAAACGCCGTGGCGATGTTCGCCAGGCTAAACTCTATTATCTTCGCGAGTTGGCTGGTCGTGCTGCACGTATTTCCGAAAAGCTGGATAAGAAGGCTGATTGAACAGTCACTTAGCGGCTTGCTACAATGCTACAAAGGCCGGGAAATGGCCAATAGAGGGGGGCGAGCCAGTAATGCAACATATTCTTCTTTTCAAAGCGCCTGTCATGGGCGCTTTATTAGCGCTGCTAGTAAGTCTTTCCAGTCTGACAGCGTCACAGCCCCTGCAGAGTTCAGCTGTTGATGATACACCGGAAGTGGCGGCAATTCGGGATGTCCTCTTTAGCACCCAGAATGGCATCATCATCCAGGCAATCGTCCCCAGTCCTGTTGCGGGCTTATATGAAGTTCGTGTAGAAAATGGTCCGCTTATCTATGCCAGTGCCGATGCACAGTTTTTCATTCCCGGAGACCTGTATCAGGCAACCCAAAATGGTCTGGTAAATCTGGGAGAAAGCCGTCGTAATGAGCTTCGCCTGGAACGTCTTGGTGCATTGGATGAAAGTGACATGATTATCTTCCGCGCTGAAGGCAAGGAAAAAGCCATATTGACCGTTTTTACTGATGTTGATTGCCAGTTCTGTCAGCGTTTCCACAGTGAAATGCCCCAGCTGAATGAACTGGGTATTACCATTCGCTACCTGGCATTTCCCCGCAGCGGTCTGGACCAGGTGACCTATCCTAAGATGGTATCTACCTGGTGTGCGGAAGACCGAAATGTGATTTTCACCACCGCTGTCAGGGGTGCCCAGATTGCTCCCGACGATTGCGATAACCCTGTAGCCGAACAATGGCAAATGGGGCGCGAGTTTGGCGTGACGGGAACACCCACCCTGGTCTTTGAAGATGGATCTATGGTGCCCGGCTACGTTCCAGCAGAAGATCTGGCGGCCTTTCTGTTCACTGAATAGCAGCAGACAAAACCTGATTCAGGGAGATTCAATTGCAAGCAGTTAATCTAGGTATCTGTGGTTTGGGTACTGTTGGCTATGGCAGTTTCCGTGTCCTTAAAAATAATGCTCAGGAAATTTCCAGGCGACTGGGGAAGAGCCTACGCGTCACGCATATTGCTACCCGCCAGCTGGGCGCTGAGCAGGATGTGGGCGATATAAAAATTAGCAATGATGCCATGTTGCTAGCAGATGATGCCGAGATTGATATTCTGTTGGAGCTGATTGGGGGTACTGATGTGGCTCGTGAGCTGGTGTTGCGGGCTATTGCCAATGGCAAGCATATCGTCACTGCTAATAAGGCCCTGATTGCAACGCATGGAAATGAAATTTTTGCGGCGGCTAGAGCCAACAAGGTTATGGTGGCTTATGAGGCTGCTGTTGCTGGCGGCATACCCATCATCAAGATTTTGCGCGAAGGCCTGGCAGCCAACCAGATTGAGTGGCTGGCTGGTATCATCAATGGCACTGGCAATTATATTCTGACAGAAATGCATGCGCGTTCCCGGTCCTTTGCCGATGTACTAAAAGAAGCGCAGAACAAAGGCTATGCCGAAGCTGATCCTACTTACGATATTGAGGGCATTGATGCAGCTCACAAACTAGCGATACTGTCGGCCATTGCCTTTGGTACGCCGCTTCATCTGGAAAAAGTCTATACCGAAGGCATACAAAACATTACCACCGAGGATATGGCTTATGCGGATGAACTCGGTTATTGCGTCAAGCATCTGGGTATCAGCCGTAAAACTGAAGCCGGTATAGAATTGCGTGTGCATCCTTCGCTGGTGTTAAAAAAACGCCTGATAGCTAAAGTGGATGGCGTCATGAATGCCATACTACTCTACGGTGATGCCGTTGGTTCGACGATGTATTATGGGGCTGGTGCGGGTGATACCCCAACAGCTTCTGCGGTTGTTGCTGATGTTATCGACGTCGTGCGACGTATGGCGGTGGATCAAGATCTGGTTCCAGCACTGGCTTTTCAGCCCGGAGAACTGGTTGATACCCCCATCCTTCCCATCACTGAAGTTGTCAGCGCCTATTATTTGCGAATTTCAGTGCAGGATAAGGTGGGTGTGATTGCAGATATCACTGAGATTCTCGGTGGAAGTGGTATCAATATTGATGCCATGATACAGAAAGATCCAGATATGATCGGCGGCGACCATGAGCATATTCCGGTTATTATCATGACACATGAAATTCAGGAAGCGGTTCTCAACAAGGCTGTCGGGGAAATTGAGGCGCTGGATGCCGTCGTCGATAAGGTTTGTAGAATTCGGGTTGCAGAATTGCAGGACTAACGTGAGAAGATGAATTACATCAGTACCCGTGGCCAGTGTGCCCCACAAAATTTTGAAGAGGTTGTGCTTACTGGTCTGGCACCAGATGGCGGGCTGTTTATTCCCGAGTACTTGCCAGAGCTGAGTAGAGAGCAGATTCTGGCCTGGCAGGGTTTGAGTTATCCTGAACTGGCCTTTGAAATCATTTCACTGTTTACCGATGATTGCGTTGAAGCCGATACCTTGCGAAAGATGATTGATGACAGCTATACCGGTTTTTCGCATGCGGAAGTTGCACCATTAAAACACCTGCATGATAACGAATGGGTGCTGGAGCTGTTTCATGGTCCGACCCTAGCTTTCAAGGATTTTGCCCTGCAGTTACTAGGTCGCCTGCTGGATTATTTTTTACAAAAACGACAGCAGCATGTCGCCATTTTGGGCGCGACTTCCGGTGATACCGGGTCAGCAGCCCTAGAGGGCTGTAAGCACTCCGACTTTGTCGATATTTTTATTCTGCATCCTCACAATCGGGTCTCTGAAGTACAGCGCAGACAGATGACAAGTGTTAGTGGTGATAATGTTCATAACATAGCGATTGAGGGAAATTTTGATGATTGCCAGCAGATCGTCAAACAGGCCTTTGCCGACCAGAGTTTTCTGCCGGATTCCTATCAACTGGTGGCCGTCAATTCGATCAACTGGGCCAGAATCATGGCACAGATCGTCTATTATTTTTATGCTGGACTGCGCTTTCTGGATCAGCACGAGGCCGTATCCTTTTCCGTGCCGACAGGAAATTTTGGTGATATTTACGCTGGCTATCTGGCCAAGAAAATGGGGCTGCCGATCAGTCAGCTGATCATTGCCACCAACAAAAACGATATTCTGCATCGCTTTATCAGTCAGAACCAGTATTCCCTTGGCGGGCTGGAAGCCAGTCTTTCACCGAGTATGGATATCATGGTTTCAAGTAATTTCGAGCGATTTATCTTTGATATGTTTCAGGGTGACAGCGCCAAAGTCAGCAGTTTTGTTACCGGCCTGAGTGATAGAGTCAATCAGGTCAGCGATGCCGAATGGCAATTTGCCAGGAATAATTTTGATTCAGCCAGCGTAGATGATGAGACTACCTGCCAGGTGATTCGGGAAGTATATGAGCAGCATGTCTATCTGCTTGATCCGCATACCGCCATCGGTGTCAAGACGACACAGCTTTGCAAGCGCGATGAACAGACACCAGTGATTTCGCTTGCAACTGCCCATCCGGCAAAATTTACTGCAGCAATAGAACGCGCAGGACTGAAAACACCGGAGCTACCAGCTCATTTAAGTGATCTGTTTGATCGTGAAGAAGAGTATGTAGTGTTGCCGAATAAACTGGAAGAAGTAAAACAGTTTATACAACGCTCGCTATGAGCAAGATTAAAAAAGCCTCCTGGCACTTGGGGTCACGAGGCTTTTTAGTTATTTCATAGCTTGCAGGCTTACCAGCCTGGATTGGTGACAAAGCAGTCCTGAGGGTTCCAGTTGGAATCATTAGCTTCCCGTTTAAAATTCATACTGGTCACCCATGCCGCTTCAAGAAATTCAGGATCCTCAACAATGATATCGAC
>JAYQVM010000075.1:0-3224 GCA_038148435.1 Gammaproteobacteria bacterium
GGTCGTTACCAAGGACTGCAGAGTTTTGAAATCGAAGGTCAGCACACCGAATTCCTGGTACTTGAATATGCTGATCAGGCCAAGCTTTATGTACCCGTGGCGTCCTTGCACCTGATAAACCGATATAGCGGTGCTGATGCGCAGACGGCTCCCCTGCATAAACTGGGTAGTGATCAGTGGTTAAAAGCCCGTCGTAAAGCAGCGGAGAAAGTAGTTGACGTAGCCGCCGAACTGCTGGATATCTATGCTCGCCGAGAAGCTCGACAGGGTTTTCAGTTCAGTTTTCCAGATGAGGATTATCGGCTGTTCACCAACTCTTTTCCTTTTGAGGAAACCGAAGACCAGGAACACGCCATCAAAGCGGTAATTGTAGACATGTCAGCGACTAAAGCGATGGACCGTTTGATTTGTGGAGATGTTGGCTTCGGTAAAACCGAAGTGGCAATGCGGGCTGCATTTATCGCGGTGCAGAATAACACTCAGGTGGTGATTCTGGTACCAACCACTCTGCTGGCGCAGCAGCATTTTGACAATTTCAAGGACCGTTTTGCAGACTGGCCAGTGCGAGTGGCTCTGATGTCTCGCTTTGTCAACAAAGCTGATCAGGAACGTAATCTGCAAGATATCAAGGCCGGAAAAATCGATATTGTGATTGGCACCCATCAGTTGTTACAGAGTGACATCAGTTACCACCAATTGGGTCTGTTAATTATTGATGAAGAGCATCGCTTTGGGGTGAGACAAAAAGAAAAACTCAAATCCCTGCGTGCGGACGTCGATATTCTCACCTTAACTGCAACACCAATTCCGCGCACACTTAACATGGCCATGTCGGGCATGCGTGATTTATCGATCATTGCTAGCCCTCCGCCTAGACGTCTCGCCATCAAGACCTTTGTCAGACAATCTTCCACCCCTCTGATCAAAGAAGCCATTTTGCGTGAACTACTCAGGGGTGGACAGGTATTCTTTTTACACAATGAAGTAAAAACTATTGAGAAAGCTGCCGAAGAAATCCGGGCTCTGGTTCCTGAAGCCAGGGTGGGTGTGGCCCATGGTCAGTTACGGGAAAGGGAGCTGGAACGCGTGATGTCCGAGTTTTATCACAAGCACTATAATGTACTGGTTTGTTCCACCATCATTGAAACCGGTATTGATATCCCCAATGCCAACACCATCATAATCGAACGTTCGGACAAGTTTGGTCTGGCACAACTGCATCAATTACGCGGCCGGGTTGGTCGCTCCCATCACCAAGCATATGCCTATATGTTGACACCACATCCACGCTTCATGAGTAAAGACGCCATTAAGCGTGTGGAGGCTATCCAGGCGGCTGATATGCTAGGGGCAGGCTTTACTCTGGCCAGTCACGATCTTGAAATTCGCGGTGCCGGTGAATTACTGGGCGATGAACAAAGTGGACATATCCAGACGATCGGGTTCAGTCTTTACAGTGAAATGCTGGAACAGACCATCAATCTGATGAAAGCAGGCAAGACTTTGAACCTCGATCGCCCTCTGCAAGAGAGCACCGAAATCAACCTGCATATTCCTGCCCTAATCCCAGGAGATTATCTGCCAGATGTCCATCTGCGTCTATTAATGTATAAACGAATTGCTAATGCCCGAGATGACGGTGAGCTACGTGAACTAAAAGTTGAGATGATCGATCGGTTTGGCCTTCTCCCTCAAGCCGTGAACTATCTTTTTGAGGTGACAAGTTTGAGACTACAAGCAGAAGAAATGGGTATTTCAAAAATTGAAGCCAATGCAAAAGTCGGTAAAATGCACTTTAAGCAGGAGACAGGCGTGCAGCCACAGGCTATTGTTACACTGGTTCAGCAAGAGGCCCAGCTTTATGCCATGTCAGGCGCTAATGAATTGAAATTCAATCATAATTTGGCAGATAGCCAGGCCCGACTGGAGTTTGTTAAGCATACCCTGCTGCTGTTGAAGACAAGCTGACTAACGCGGATGCATTATGTATAAAACTATTCTGATTGCTCTGGTCTGTTTGCTCTTAGGCAGCACACAATGTATTGCGCAGGGCTTCAGTTATGATGGCAACCGTTGGTATGAAATTGAAGTCAGTATTTTTACCAACCAGAGCTTGTCTGATGCCTATCCGGAGCTGTTTTTGCCGGATGGTGCCAGTCTGAGGTATCCCACGCCCATTCTTCAACTAAAACCCTTAAGACAGTTTTATGCCATTGATTTCTCGGCGCCAGGAATATCGGGTAATCTACTGAATGCCACTGAAGCAGTGCCAAAGGTCACTGAGCCACTTATCGGGCCAGTTTATCTTGCTCCAAATAACAGTTTTCGGAAAGTCGACAAGCTTCGAGATGCATTTATCGCGCTGGATGATTCTGAGCATGAATTCACGCAATATAACGGCAACCTTGAATTAAGTCCCAATCATCGTCTTCTCTATCATGCTGTTTGGCGACAACCAGTTTTAAACAAGGTACAGGCTAGCGCCATTCAGATAATTGGTGGCGATAGATTTGGAGCACATAGCGAATTGGAGGGCAGCCTGACCATCAGTTACAACATTAACCGTGTCGATATCGATGCCCAGCTGTGGCGCAATGTGTTTAATATCAGCAGCGAACTGGATTGGCATGTTCCTTTGCCTCCGCTATCAGACAATACTGAAGCGGATAGTCCTGGGCTGGTCATTTCGCGCGTTTATCCTATGTTGCAGACACGCCAGACCATCAGTAACCAACTGCACTATCTGGATCACCCGGCCTTCGGCATGCTGGTGGAGGTGCGCCCCTATGAGCTCCCTCCTCTATTGGATTTCTCACTAGACTAGTGATGGTAAGGTAGCGCTGATGAGTTTACGGACATCAGCCAGGCCGACTGAAATAACCTGTCGTATTTCATCAATGGAGATCAGTGTCTCACTCAAGCCAGCAGCAAGATTCACGATCAGGGCAATCGAGGCATAATCGAGTTCCAGCTCTCTTGCCAAAGCAGCCTCTGGCATCAGAGTCATCCCAACAAGATCACATCCATCGTTGCTGAATTTGCGAATTTCTGCGGCAGTTTCCAGGCGTGGTCCCTGAGTACAGGCTACACAAGCATTTTCAACAACAGGAATGGCGAGGGCTTTTGCATAGTGAATGAAAATCTTTCTCAATGAATCGGTAAAAGGATAGGTGAAGTCGATATGATCATTCAACGAGTCAATTCCATCAAAAAAACTATGTTTT
>JAYQVM010000075.1:3234-8048 GCA_038148435.1 Gammaproteobacteria bacterium
GGTATAATCAATCAGCTGATCGGGTATCGCAATCTGGCCTGGTTGCATGCGGGTGTCAATAGCGCCTACTGTATTGATGGCAATAATTTTTTTTGCGCCGGTCTGTTTCAGTGCCCAGAGGTTAGCAAGATAGTTTATTCTGTGAGGTGGAAGGCTGTGCTGTTCCCCATGGCGGGCAAGAAAAAACACCGGATTTCCGTTTAATGATTCAATATTTATTTGGACTGGTGCAGTGCTGTATGGGGTGTCCTGTTCTATGAAATCCTGCTGAACTTCCTTTAAATCCCCATGCAAAGAGTAAAAACCACTGCCGCCGATAATTGCAATTGATGGAGAGTCAGTCACACTCTTACCGGTAGTATGCGGTGTCCTGATTGCTATGATCTGTCACATCCTTGACGGCTGAAATTTCGGGCAGTTGCTCCATCAGAGTTTTTTCAACCCCTTCTTTCAGGGTGACATCAACCATGCCGCAGCCCTGACATCCACCTCCGAAACGCAGTACGGCAACATTTTCTTGAGTGAGCTCCTCCAGCGTGATAAAACCACCATGACTTTGCAGGCCAGGATTAACCTCGTTGTAAAGAATGTAGTTAATTTTATCCTGTAGTGAACTTTTCTCCGAAATTTTAGGCATGCGTGAATTTGGCGCCTTAATAGTCAACTGGCCGCCCATGCTGTCCTTTGCATAGTCCACAACTGCATCTTCCAGATAAACCTTGCTCTTACCCTCGATGAAGGCCTTGAAGCCTTCATACTCAAATACTTCATCACCTTCCTGCTCTTCACCGGGGCGACAAAATGCAATACAGGTTTCTGCTTTCGGTGTACCACCGTCAAGCACAAAAACCCTAATGCCTATGCCTTCGCAATCTTGCTTGGCAAGTAATTCAAATAAATATTTCTGACCTGATTTACTTATCTCAATCATCTGCTGTTATGGCCCTGTCGTGTTAAAATGTGTGCTGAAAATACACATTAAAATTGTGGTTTTATACAGTTATATATAAGGGTAAATTATTGTGAATCAAGGGCCTGAAAAAAGCAAAGCATCTTACAATCAAGACAAGAACTCAGAAAAAATACCTTTCTGGCGCGTCATGTTAAGCGTTATTCAGGCCAGTTTCGGCGTGCAAAGTGCCAAGAACCGACAACGAGATTTTACCCAAGGCAAACTCCTGCCTTTCATTGTTGCGTCCTTGATCTTTACGGTGTTGTTTGTCTTGCTGGTAATGCTGGCCGTCAGACTGGCGCTGGCTTAAGTATTAGCCAGGTAAATCATGGCGCCGGCAGCAATCAGGACTAGGCAGAGAATGGCAATGGCATCAGCCCTGCTATCCGCCTCATTCTCTTCAGTGTTGGAGGTTTCGTTTTGCATATCGTTCATGGTGTATGAGCCGCCTTGTAAGATTGACCTGAGGTTTTAACGAATATAATTATCCTAATCTGGCAAGCAAAACTCAAGCCACAATAGCACTGCCAACAGAGATTGTGTATCATCGCGAGCTCATGAAAGAGTGACCAGGCCCTCCTTAATATGTATATCTATGACAAATATGACCATCAGATGCTGGCCGAACGTGTTGCCCAGTTTCGCGATCAAACCCGGCGCTTCCTGGATGGCAAACTGACTGATGATCAGTTTCGAATTTTGCGCCTGCAAAATGGTCTCTATATTCAGCGTTTAGCACCAATGCTCAGGGTGGCAGTTCCCTATGGCCTTCTCTCCTCCATGCAGGTGCGTCGACTAGCATCCATTTCACGAGATTACGATAAAGGCTATGCACATTTATCCACACGACAGAATGTCCAGTTTAACTGGCCGAAGCTCGAACAGGTGCCAGAACTTCTGGCAGAGCTGGCCGAAGTCAGTATGCATGCCATTCAGACCAGCGGTAACTGTATTCGCAATACCACAACCGATCAGTTTGCCGGTGTTGCGCCTGAGGAGATAGAAGACAGCCGCCCCTGGTGTGAAATTATTCGACAGTGGTCAACTTTCCACCCCGAGTTTGCCTACCTGCCCCGCAAATTCAAGATAGCCGTGTGCGGCACGCGAGTCGATCAGGCAGCGACTCAAGTCCACGATATTGGCCTGTACCTGAAAAAAAATGAAGAGGGGGAGGTCGGATTTCAGGTACTGGTGGGCGGAGGGCTTGGCCGAACACCGCAAATCGGTCAGGTGATTTGTGAGTTTTTACCCTGGCAGCATTTATTAAGCTACCTCGATGCCATCATGCGTGTTTATAACATGGAAGGTAGGCGTGACAATATCTACAAGGCCCGTATCAAGATTCTGGTAAAAGCGCTGGGTATTGATACCTTTCGTGAAAAAGTGGAAGCACAATGGCAGTACGCCAGAGGTGGCGAAGCGACCCTGACCGAAACCGAAGTAGCTCGTTGTAAAAGTTTTTTTACCAGCCCGGATTATGAAGAACTTTCCGATGATGACGAAGCGATCAATAAGGTCCTGCAAGAAGATGTGCTGTTTAAGCACTGGGTTGAACGCAATGTAGCCCGCCACAAAATACCGGGCTATCGTATCGTGACTCTGAGCCTGAAGGAAACCGGTGTTGCGCCGGGGGACATTACCGATCGGCAAATGGAATTCGTTGCTGATCTAGCTGAACGTTACAGTTTTTCTGAAATACGCATCACCCATGAACAGAACCTGACGCTAGCCGATGTGCGTTTCAAAGATTTGTATGAGCTATACCAGGCCTGCAAAAGCGAACGTCTAGCTGAAGCCAACCTGGGACTTCTAAATGACATCATTTGTTGTCCAGGCGGAGATTTCTGTTCGCTGGCCAATGCCAAATCAATTCCCATTGCAGAGTCGATCCAAAGACGCTTCAACAGCTTCGAACGGCTACAGAATATCGGTGATATTTCCCTAAATATTTCGGGCTGTATGAATGCCTGCGGGCATCATCATGTCGGGAATATTGGAATTCTTGGTGTCGACAAGAAAGGTGAAGAGTTTTATCAAATCGCACTGGGTGGCGCGCAAGGTCGCGAAGCCAAACTTGCGCAGGTTCTGGGCCCCTCTTTTGCACAGGATGAAATTCCGGAAGTCATTGAAAAAATCGTTGACCTGTATCTCACTGAACGTAAAAGTGATGAAAAGTTTATCAATACATTTGAGCGTTTAGGTATTCAGAGATTTAAGGAAAAAGTGTATGCCAAAGCTGATTAGAGACGGACAGCTTGTTAAAGACTACTGGACCCTGGTAGAGGTAGATACAGATCTTGCAACGGTGCTGTCTAGCCAAGCTGATCATCTACTCCTGCCGGCAAATTTCTGGCTACAGCATAAGAGTGAATTGGCAGGGGTGAATGCAAAGATTGGCCTATGGTTCGACAGCTCTCAGAATCCAGCTGAATTTGACGAAACGTTTGAAAAGTTTCCACTGATAGCACTGGCTTTTCCGCAATTCAAGGATGGCAGAGCCTATTCCTATGCCGCCATTGTCCGCAAGCAACTGAATTATAGCGGTGAAATCCGTGCAATAGGAGACGTTTTACGGGATCAGCTGACGTACATGTTGCGCTGTGGATTCAACAGTTTTTTACTTGCAGATGATGCAGATGTGGAAACATGCCTGAACGGTTTTCATGATTTTTCTGAAAACTACCAGAGCACCGTCAGCAATCCAACTCCTCTGTTCAGACGACGCAGGTAACTAAACAGTATGATCCTGTGGTGATCGATGCAGCCATTTCATGAGGCTACTGTCGAGAGCATTTTCGATGGATTTGCTTAGGCGGTCTGTCAGATTTTTTTTCTTTTCGTAAGCGACTAAATACACGTCAGCATTCTTGCAGGCATTCACTATAAACTCATCACTGGTGCCGATCTCATCAAGCAGATTAAGCGCCAGCGCCTTTTTGCCAAACCAGGATTCACCAGTTGCCACCTGATTGATATCCAGCATGGGCCTATATTCATGCACAAAGTCCTTGAATAATTCGTGTGTTTCCTGAATTTCAGCCGTTATTTTCTCGCGACCCTGATCAGTGTTTTCGCCAAAAATAGTCAGTGTTCTTTTATATTCACCGGCTGTGATCATTTCAAAATCAACATCTTTTTTCTTAAGCAGGCGATTGAAATTTGGCATTTGCAGCAAAACGCCGATAGAACCTATATAGGCAAAGGGTGCGGCTATGATTTTCGTACCAAGGCAAGCCATCATATAGCCGCCACTAGCAGCCACCTTGTCGACACAGATTGTCAGAGGGATTTCATGCTGACGGATTCGGGCCAGTTGGGAGGCGGCAAGACCATAGGCATGGACCATGCCCCCCGGGCTCTCTAGTCGCAGCATGACTTCATCCTGCTCTGGGCGAATGATGGCCAGTATCGCGGTGATCGCTTTTCTTAATTCCTCAACCTGCGATGCACGCGGGTCACCATGAAAATCCAGCACATAATAGCGTTTTCTTGCCGGCTCGGAGTCCTTGTATTTTTTCTTCTTCTTTTCTTTCTTTTTTAAGGCTTTCTTTTCTTTTTTGAGCTCGTCTTCTTGTTCGACATGTTGTTTTATTTCATCACAATAATCATCTAGTTCCTTATTAAGGTGGGTGACAAAAATTGAACCCTTGGAGTCTTTTTTATTTTTTGCTGTTGCAGCGATAAAGTTGACGAGTATAAACACCAGTGCTGCCACCAAAGTTACTGCCTTGGCCAGAAACATGCCATATTCAGAAAGAAATTCCATCACTACTCCGCTATGCTAAAAAGAAAATTATAGTCGTACTCAGGAAGGGCTGACAAACCGTCAATCATCCCATTGCCATAGTTTGAGTCCTGATTC
>JAYQVM010000076.1:0-8044 GCA_038148435.1 Gammaproteobacteria bacterium
AGATTACCCAGCGTAATAAAAATCTTCCAGTGTGGAATGGTAACTGCTTTGTTGGGTGTTGCTACTGTTTCATCCGCCCAGGAACAGACAGCTATTTTCACTGATCAGCAGATAGGTCTTGGTCTACAGGTTTATCAGCAAAATTGCTCCAATGGCTGTCATCAACCAGACATGCTGGGCGGAGGTCCGGTTGCGAGTTTGCGTCAGCTGGGTTTTAGCAGTATCTGGGGAACCAGCACGGTTGCCGAGCTCTTTGAAACTATAAAAACCAGCATGCCGCCAACCAATGTCGGTGGACTGACAGATGAAATGTATCTAGCCGTTATTGCTTTTATTCTGTCTGCAAATGGTGCGGTCAGTGGTGATGCTCCGCTTCTTGCGGACTCGCAGACCGTCATCAATGATGTCATTAATATTGAATTTCAGCCGGGGGTACGTTCCACTGAACAAATCATTGGACCGACCGGTATCACCGTTGCTGGGACAGTGCCAAACTTCCAACCGGTTAGTGATGTAGAGCTGCGTAACCCAGATCCGGAAGACTGGTTGATGATTCGTGGCAACCATCAAGCTTGGAGTTACAGCCCGCTCGATCAGATTAATCGGGAGAATGTTGATGAGCTTCGCCTTGCATGGGTCTGGGCTCTGGATGACATCGTTTCAAACCAGAATTCACCACTGGTGCACGATGGCGTGCTGTATTTATATAGTCCAGGGAACAGAATTCAGGCGCTTGAAGGCGATACCGGGGAGCTGATCTGGGAACACACGATTCCAGGCAGAATCGGACCGATGCGTGGGTTAGGTATTTATGAAGATAACTTGATTATCAATACGCCGGATAGCCAAATTCTTGCACTCAATGCTGCCAATGGACAAGAAGACTGGAGTATCCAGATTGCTGAAGGTTTCATTAATACCAGTGGTCCGCTGGTAGGGAATGGCAAAATATTTACCGGGCTGTCCTGGTGCCAGATCTTCCGTGAAGAAAAGTGTTTCGTCAGTGCCTATGACGCTAGCAATGGCGAACTTCTTTGGAAATTTAATACTGTTGCTCAGGACGGTGAGCCCGGAGGCGATACTTGGGGAGGGATTGATAATCTATTTCGGGCTGGTACCGATACCTGGATCACCCCCACTTATGATTCTGAATTAAATCTGGTTTATATCGGTGTCGCCCAGTCTAAACCTTGGATGGGTGCCAGCCGTCACATGAGTGTCTATGACGAGGCACTCTATGCCAATTCTACGCTGGCACTTGACGGTGATACCGGCGAGCTGGTCTGGTATTACCAGCATGTGCCCGGAGAAACACTTGATTTGGATGAAGTTTATGAACGTGTGTTGGTTGACTTGGATGATGAAAAATATGTCTTTTCTATCGGCAAGAATGGAATTCTCTGGAAGCTCAACCGTGAGAGCGGTGAATATATCGAACATCAGGAAACCATATTCCAGAATATTTTTGTAAGCTTTAATGCCGAAACCGGTCGGCCTCAATACCGGAATGACATTGTCGAGCAGAGGATTGGCGAATGGGTGCAAGCCTGTCCTTCGACAGCTGGGGGCAAGAATTGGCACCCGATGAGCTTTCATCCGGGCACGGAAAGTCTGGTGATACCACTGAGTCAAACCTGTCTTGAAATTCGGGCTCGGGAAGTTGAATTTGTTGCTGGCGGTGGGGGTACTGCGGCAGATAGGCGCTTTAGTGAGATGCCAGGTGTCAATGGAAATATCGGCAAAGTGGCTGCCTATGATGTGCGCAGCATGCAGGAGCTTTGGTCGCTGGAGCAGCGTGCATCCTTCCTAACTGGTGTGCTTAGCACTGCTGGCAATCTCGCATTTGTCGGAGACATCGACCGAGTATTCAGGGCGCTAGATGTCGAGACCGGAGAAGTTCTCTGGCAAACCCGGCTAGGTACATCTGTTCAAGGTTTTCCAATCAGTTTTGCGGTTGATGGCAAGCAATACATTGCGGTTCCAACTGGTCTTGGCGGTGGTAGCCCTCGTGTGGTGCCATCCATCGTTTCTCAAGATATTCGCCATCCTGGCGGTGGCAATGCGCTGTATGTTTTTGAACTACCCTAAATAATTATGTACCTACATTTGCCATAAAGGAGTGTTTAGGAAGGTCACTTTTTACTTGCTAAAAGATTATTCTACTCATTAAAATCTGCTGCCCCTGAGGTCTCAGGGGCTGGGATTCTCCCATTATATTGTCTTGATGATGGAGTCTGTATGCAAAGGCTGCGTGAATTAGCGCGTCTTGTTGAGGCTGTATTTGACGACCTTGAAAAAAGTTTCGGTACTTATCAGTTACGCAGTGGATTGAACTGCGTGCCCGGTTGCGGCGCCTGCTGCAATAATCCCAACATAGAAGCAACTGTGTTGGAAATGTTACCGCTGGCCTTGCACCTATATGACCTAAATCAAGCAGAATCAGTACTTGAAGAACTCCAGGCCTATTCTGGTTTTGCCTGTTATCACTACAAACGCAGCTCACTTGATGGGTTGATGGGCTCCTGTTCAGTGTACAAACAACGCCCTGTTATCTGTCGTGTATTTGGTGCAGCGGGAGACAGAGATAAATATGGCAATGCCAGACTCTCAGTCTGTAGAAAGATCAAGCAGCACAAGCCGAAAGCCTATCAGATAGCATTACAGAATCTCCTGTTTGATATACCTCCCCGTATGGCATCAGGCAAAGAGCGTTTGCGCCAGCTTGATTTCAATCTAGGGAAGGAAGACATGCCAATCAATCAAGCCTTACAAGCAGCATTGCGGCGTGTTCTCTTTCAGAGCAGCTTCAGTGAGCCCGAATCTGCTGGACAAATAGCCTAATTGGCTTATAACCTTATAAAGTAAGTCTTTTTTTGAAAAGTATTCCGGGATTTGTAACCTTAGAAGTTGCAGGAAATAGGTCTCACTACCAATAGACTTGTGAGTAGGTTTTATATAAAAATCCAAAAAAATTAATGGGTAACTAAATGATTATAAGAAATTTTTTATTAATGATTATTTTCCTGCTACCTGCCACTCAGGGCATTGGACATCATTCTGAAACGGCGGAGTTTGACAGTAATGATCCGGTGAGTCTTACTGGTGTTATTTCAGCCGTTGAATGGAATAACCCGCATGTCTGGTTTTATGTCGATGTCACCAATGATGATGGTTCCGTGAGTACCTGGGGATTTTCAACTGCACCTCCCGGCATGTGGATGCGTCGCGGCATCACCAAGGAAGTGCTACAAATTGGAGCCACTATCAATGTTGAAGGTTCTCGTGCCCGGGACGGTTCCAATAATGCCTCGGGACGCAGGATTACCTTTCCGGATGGAAGTAATGTGTTCACCGCCAGTGAAGGAGGTCGATAATGAAACATTTAATTAGCCTGATTGTTGTCAGCCTGTATATAAACTCTATGGCAAGCGCGCAGGAAATTCCTCTAACAGCTGGTGGTAAACCAGATTTTTCTGGGATTTATACGCCACCGGCCACAATTAATGCGACGGGGCCACGAGGCAACCTGATTTTCAATGCCGACAAGATGGCTCCCCTGTTACCGGGTGCCGAGGCACTTCTTTACGAGGAACGTAATGGCGACCCCTACCATGATGAGCCCCGTGCTATGTGTCTCCCAGGAGGTTTTCCAAATGGCATGTTGTACATCCTGCCAATCCAATTTGTTCAGAATGAGAATTATCTGGTCATCATCCCCGAACTGCAGCGTGCGGCGCGCATCATCCCCCTTGACGGACGTCCACACCGTGAAGGTATAGAGCCGACATATTACGGTGATCCGGTTGGGCACTGGGAAGGCGATACTCTGGTTATTGAATCCGTTAATTTTAAACGCTGGATTCTTGATGACTATCATTATACGGACCCGACACGTAATCGCTGGCATAGTGATCAGCTTCGGACTGTCGAACGGCTGACCCATCAAGGTGATAGAATGCTCTATCAGATCACCATTGATGATCCGGAAATCTTCACAGAACCTTTTACACAGGATTTTCAGTTAACATTGCGTCCGGACTGGGAAGAACTTGGCTTGCTGGAATATGTGTGCCAAGAAAACAATCGTTGTGCCGGGGGCAGCTGCGAAATGTCCGAGGCGCAGCAGTAATCTCCCTTCCTCTTTGATTGTTAAATAATTAGCCAGGCTTCTTCAAAAGAAGTCTGGCTAATTGGTTATTGAAAAACCTTGGCAAGATTGAAGCTTGCCTCATAACTACCGAGTCAGTTCAGTAATAGCTAATCGCCCAGAACTAATCACTCAAGGTCTGCTTGATAGGATAGCTTTATCATTATGGATGGGTGGCCTTACATGCAAAGGCTGACTATACTGCTTACCAATTATGCTTTTTGTAATTCTAATTCCAATTACCGTAAAACGGATGTCTAGGGTATATATCATGAGTTATTCAATTAAACGTCTAGCTAGCCTTTTTGGGCTTGTTTTCATGTTGCCACTTAGTAGCAGTGCCCACCATAGTTTTGAGATGTTCGATCGAGGCAATCCTATTCAGATTAGTGGTGAAATAAAAGAATTCCAGTGGGTTAACCCGCATACCTGGATTCAGATTTATGTCCCTGATGAGATGACTGATAATCTGGTCGAATGGAGTATTGAGGGGCGTAGTCCCAATGTGCTGGTTAGACGAGGTTGGAATCGCAATACTATTCTGCCCGGAGAAAATGTCACCCTGACTATTTACCCTCTGCGAAATGGTGAACCCGGTGGAGCTATTGTTATGCTGGTCAAAGAGGATGGAACGATCATCAATGCCGATACGCCCACTGCAGTGGATACCAATGAAGAGGGACCACGATGAAAGCAGTCATACTAAGAAAGGTTTTCCTGATGCTGATGGCGCTGGCTTTTCAAAGTAATGCCGGCCCGGCATTTACAGCTGAAAGACTACAAACCCCTGATCTGACCGGGCTTTGGGTTGTGTCCAATCGTAGTCAGCGTGGTTACTTGGATGAAAATTTTGAGCGTCTGGAGCCGGAACAGTACCTCACTGCCAATGCTATTGAACTGACAGAAAATGTGCGCCCGGCCTTTGATCCGAGTGCTATGTGCCTTCCTTCAATGCCGCGCCATCTGGGCGGGCCCTATCCAATTGAAATAGTCCAGAATGAGGGTAGGGTTGTTCAGCTTTTTGAGTATGAAAATGTCTTCCGGATTATCTACACAGATGGTCGGGGGCATCCTGATCCCATTGAGGACCAGCGCTTTATGGGGCACTCGGTGGGTGAGTGGCAGAATGATGGAACCCTGCTCGTGGATGTCAGTAATTTCAATGGTAAAGCCTGGATTGCTGCCAATGGCATTCCGGTGTCACAAAATGCCCACCTGACAGAGTGGTACCGCCTGATTGAAGAAGGAGAAACACTGGAAGTGGTGCAGCGTTATGAAGACAGCGAATACTTCATCCGCCCGGTCTGGCGCAAATATCTGTTTAACCTCAGAAATGACTGGGGAATTAGGGAATATCTATGTGCCGAGGGCAACCGTGACAATGTTTTCCAGCAGCGGGAGGGGTTGCCTGGCTCCTTACGTCCGGAAGATATTCTGCCTGAATAAGACCAGTGTGAGCAGCTGCTATTAGTCAGTTCTCAGGCTTCGCCCCAGCTTGCCACGATCTCTTCCGTGGCGATACGTTCATCACTATAGGGGTCATTCACCATACGGGGATTATCGCCAAACATCATGGTGGCGCGCTCTGGCAGGGTATATTCACTCCATTGTCCTATGCTTTCATGGCTGGGGTTGCCAGTGTGGGTATAGGCCGACCAGGCTTCAGCCATATTCCAGGACAAGTTATATTGTGAGCGACCCCTGCCAGTCATGAATGCCGTTTTGTCGATATTATCGAAGAAAAACGGAACTTCCATACAGTGCATGGAGCGCAGCTTGCCCTGACGCACCGGTGAATTCCAGTCGAAGTAATAGAAATATACAGGAGCTGTTCCCTGACGCAGTTTGGCTTCCGCGATAATTTCTGCAGAACGACTAGTGGCCCGGATGTCTGCTTGCATGTAAAGAGACACGTCGCCATAGGAGGCTTTGGGACGGCTGCGACGGTATAGATCGATTAAATCGCGGGCCTCCCCCTGGGTAATGCGGTGACTCTGCATAATTTGTGCGCTCAGTTCCGTCATATTACTAGGTTCAGAGTTCCAGAAAGGATCAGCAGGATTGCCATAAGGCACTCCTTCTGTTGCATTGGAGCCCAAAATCAGTGGAATTTCGGTGCTGATAGGACTGGCCTGTGGAGAAAAAGGGTGGTAGAGCAATACCTGATCATCCTTGATCGGAACAAAACTTAGGCCAAGGTCACGATTGTCTGGGGTATTCGGGCCAGGCTGTCTGCCCAGGGCTCGAATGATGTTTTCAAAGGGCATGTCATGGAGGGGGGCGAGATTGTTCAGATTAAGACCAAGGCGTCCCAGCAAAAGATCCCTGTTATGAACCGCTTCTTCCACCTCCTGAGCGGTAACAGCTGTTTCTATTATGGTCGCCATCACCACAGCTTTGTGGAACAGCCCCTGGGCTTCAGGCATACCCTGTAAAATGCTGGTCTTGCCGCCACCTCCAGACTGCCCACCAATCGTGACATTATTCGGATTACCACCGAAGTTCTCGATATTCCGATTGACCCAATGTAGCGCCAGCAGAATATCTTGCATGCCCATATTGGATGATTCGCTATAGCGCGAATCAGGCGCATCAGCCAGATAAAGGAATCCCAGAGCATTCAGGCGGTGTGTCACTGTTATCACAACCATATCGTGGTAACGGGCCAGCTGTTCTCCATCGAAAAAGGGAGAGTTACCTGAACCAGTTCTGAAGCCGCCACCATGGAACCAAATATAGACCGGTTTGTTGACTCCGGGTCTGGCATCTGAGGTCCAGACATTGAGTTTCAGATTATCTTCTCCCATAGCGCCGCTGCCGGTCAGGGCATCGCCTATTTCAGGAATCATCGGACGGTAGGGCTGTGGCGAGCGAGTACCATGCACGGTTGTCAGGCGGACTCCGGTCCAGGGCTGCTTTTCCCGAGGTGGCATAAAGCGATTACCACTGTAAGTAGGTTCGCCGTATGGAACCCCTCTAAAAACTTCAACGGAATCGTTTATGTAGCCTTGGATTCTGCCACTACTTGTTTCGACAATGCTACCCAGCCCATCGGCTTGGGCGCGCGCCCTTGTCCATATCATGGGCGCTGTGACGGCGCTGGCTAACGGTGCTCTTAGAAACTGACGGCGTTTCATTTCAAAGACAACTCCCTATTGGAATTTGATTTTTAGTTAACATCGCAAGCATAAACAGGCAGCTCAACAGCGTCCACTAAAAAACCAGCAAGTTGTGGTTAAAGTTCACCAATTCCATATTTAAATTCACATTTTTTCCACATGGTGTATCTGGATTTGCCTTGCATTTAACAGGGTTAAACTGCATCATCGATGAAAGTTCTCATAGTTAGTGACTAAATTATGAAAGCATCTCTATATCTGACCTTGGGTCTAATTCTGATCATACCCTTTGAGGTATTTGCACAGTCAATGCGTGTTTTTGGCGGCAACCAGTATGCCAGAGAATGCCAATTGAATGTCGAAATGGCTAACAACTTGGGATCCGGATCAAGAGCATTTATAGAGCCCTGTGATTTTGTGCTGCGTAATATCCAGGAACTCACTCCCCGCGACAGAGCGGCAACCCTTAACAATCGTGCTGTGCTGAAGTATCTAATTCAAGATTTTGAAGGGGCTTTCGATGACTTCGATGTTGCCGCCCAGATGATGCCAGACAGTCCAATCGTTATTGCCAACCGCGGAAATGCATTTTATTACACCGGGCAACTGGCTCTGGCGCTGGAGGACTACAGCGATGCGCTGGAACTAGGCATATCAAGGCCCCACGCGGTACACAGTAATATGGGGATTGTGTATGAGGAGATGGGTAATCTGCAAGAGGCTGAGTTTCAGTATCAGCGTGCGTTAGAGCTATCCCCAGGCTGGGAAAAAGCAGAGA
>JAYQVM010000077.1:0-7953 GCA_038148435.1 Gammaproteobacteria bacterium
ACGAGAAGTAAGTTTCAAACTTTCGTCTTTGCCGTTAAAAGAGTACTGAGAAACTAACGCGGGATAGTCCTGCGTTAGTTTTTTTCTGTTAAGGCAAGCTATGAGTAAAAGAGATTATTACGAAGTTCTCGGCGTCGACCGTTCTGCGACGACTCAGGATATCAAAAAAGCTTATCGGCGCATCGCCATGAAGAATCATCCGGATCGTAATCCTGACGATGCGGAAGCGGAGAAACGCTTCAAGGAAGCCAACGAAGCTTACGAAGTCCTGATAGATGAAGATAAGCGTTCAGCCTATGATCAGTTCGGCCATGATGGTGTTGACCCTAAAGGCTTTGGTGGAGCAGGCGCACAGGGATTCAGTGATATTTTTGGAGATATTTTTGGAGATATTTTCGGAGGTGGTGGGCGTGGGGGTCGTAGTCATGTTCAGCGCGGAGCTGATCTTAGTTACACCCTGGAAGTCAGCCTTGGAGATGCTGTCAAAGGTACCTCCGTCAAAATAAGAATCCCGACCTCAGTCAGCTGTAAAACCTGTGATGCTAGCGGTGCCAGGCCAGGCACGAAGCCCGAAGACTGCTCGGCCTGCGGTGGCATGGGGCAGGTCAGAATGCGGCAGGGACCCTTTTCTGTGCAGCAGGCCTGTCCACGTTGCCAGGGTGCTGGTAAAACTATTAAAGATCCCTGTGATACCTGTCATGGACGAGGCGCCGTCCAGGAAAACAAGACGCTCTCGGTTAAAGTTCCGCCCGGTGTCGATAATGGTGATCGTATCCGTCTGACAGGGGAAGGTGAAGCGGGTCTGCACGGTGGCCCACCCGGCGACCTGTACGTGCAGATGGCTGTCAAACCGCATCCTATTTTCGAACGCGATGGCAGGAATCTTTACTGTGAGATTCCCATTTCATTTACCGATGCTGCCATTGGCGGAGAACTTGAAGTGCCAACCCTGGAAGGCAAAGTAAAACTTAAAATTCCCTCGGAAACCCAGACAGGCAAACTCTTCCGCCTGCGTGGTAAAGGTGTGATGCCGGTGCGTGGCGGTAGTCAGGGAGATCTTCTGTGTCGCGTCATTGTTGAAACTCCCATACATCTGACCAAGCGACAAAAAGAATTGCTCGAAGAGTTTGAAGATATCCACAAGTCGCAGGGTAATCGTCAGTCACCAAAAAAATCGGGATGGTTCGAAGGGGTAAAATCTTTCGTCGACTCTCTCAAGCCTTAAGCGACTATATAGCTTATAGGTACCAAACTCTGTGCATTAGCGCCTATTGCGTTTCATTTCTTTAAGGTGTTTTTTCAAAATGCGAGCGGATTATCTGATTTAGAAAGCCTCGGGTTCCTCGTCGCCATAAAAATTCCAATGAAGTGTGAAAGGTAAGATTAGGAGGATTAAAAAAGGAAACTGAAACGTCAGGAATGCCCGAAGGTAAGATAAGAAAATAACGGCTGAATAATTAGTACTTTGTCAGGCTATTCATTGCTGATATACCCAGTTCAAGAGGGCATCCATCAATTCAACACCGGGTCCGCGATCAGCCAGTTCATGGTTAATGATGCCTGTGACGGCATAGACCTTGTTGCTGCGGGAATAAACATAACCAGCAACGGCAGAAACTTCATTCAGTGTGCCGGTTTTGATGTGCATGCGGCCGAGCAGCTCTTGATCTCGCAGGCGTCCTCTCATCGTTCCGTCTATGCCGTTAATCGGAAAAGATGCGACATACTCAGGCATAAAGGGGCTGGTCCAGGCATTACGAAGAATGGCATTCAGCAGCTCGGTAGTAATTTGTGTATTTCGGGATAACCCAGCACCATTGCTCAGGTTCAATAGACTTGTGTCGAACTCACGGTCTTCGAGAAAATAATTAACCGCCTGGATACCTTTGCCTATGGTAGCTGGTGGGCCCAGTGTTTCCGCACCTATGGTTAGCAGCAAGTGTCGGGTCATCAGGTTATTACTGAATTTATTGATGGATTTGATGACATCAGACAACGGCAATGAGTTCCATACCAGCACAGGGTCGAGTGCACCCGGTACAGATCTCATGATCAGATCGCCATCCAGCATACCGCCAAGCTCTGACCAGAGTTGCATGAATAAGCCGAAAGTATAGGTAGCCGGGTCAAGCACTTCACGAGTCATCTGGTATTCACTGCAACGGGCAGGGAACTGGCCTTCAAAAATTATTTCAGAAATATCTTCCTGGTTAATATTAAAACTGATACCCCGTTGGAAACCATTGCAGAGGCGATCAACCTGACGCAAACGATTGGTGACCCTAAGATTGGGCAGCTTTGGGTCAGTAGTAATCACGACATTTCTACCATTTGGGTGAGGATAGAAATAGAATGTCACTGCCTGAAAATTTGAGATAAGGGCATTGGGTTTTGTGTTATAGGTGCGACCATTCTGGTTATCAATGCTTTGGGTATCCTCCACAGTCGAATCAAAATAACTGCCATCGAGTATTAAGTTTCCCGTGATATGTTGAATGCCGATGCGCTGTAGTGCCTTCAACATATTTCTGAGCTGATCTTCTACTAAAAAGGGATCTCCACCACCTTTCATGAGTAGGTCACCCTGCAAAACGCCATCTCTGATAGGGCCCAATGCATAGAGTTCAGTCTGCCAGGTAAAAGCTGGACCAAGCTTTTCTAATGCTACCAAAGTCGTCAGAGTCTTAATGGCAGAAGCCGGGTTGAAGGCTATGGAGGTGTTGCGGGCGAGCAGAGGATATTGTGTACCCACTTCCTGCACCAATATGCTGAAGCTGGAGCTCGGTAGGCTATGTCCATCAATCACGATCTGGATAGCTTCAGGCATCTCACCCACATCTATGTTGGGGTTAGTGAACTGGGGTTGAGCCTCAATGACCTGTGTCATGAGTAGCAAAAATCCGGCAAGAGAGGCTTGGATGCCCGGTCCAAATTTTAGTCGTGTTGAGAGGGTGAAGTAATTTTTTTGTAAACTCATTTTTGGCTCCATCCTGCTTTTGAAGCTCAGCAGTTTGTACCGTAATTCAAGAAGTAAAACCACTCTAGTTTATCAGTAAAATCAAAAGCTGCCAGAGTGCATAAGGCAGTTAGTAAAAAGTAGGAAGCTCATATTAGCAGTTAAAAAAAGCCTTTTCTGGTGCTGTGCTGAGCGACACCCAATAGAAACTTGTATTAGAATAATCTAAGAAATTTGAAAGCAGGTAAGGATTATGCTGAATGTTGCAATTGGCGGGGCCAACGGGCGCATGGGAAAAACTCTGATTCAGGCGATACAGGAAATTCCGGAAATCACTATTGGAGCGGCATCTGTGATTGAGAACAGTCCCGATCTGGGTAAAGATGTTGGCTTGATTGGCGGTGTAGATCCCTTGCACGTAGTAACAATCCACGATTTTGAGCAGGTCATTGATGATTTTGATTTACTCATAGATTTCACTGGAACTGAAGCTACACTGAAGCATCTTGATCTGTGTTGTAAATATGGCAAGCAGATGGTAATAGGTACGACTGGCTTTACTGAAGAAGAAAAACAGTACATTCAAGCAGCTGGTCAAAAAATTGCCCTAGTATTTGCGCCGAATATGAGCGTCGGGGTCAATGTATTGTTCAAACTGATTGAGCAAGCCACCAGGGTGCTGGGTGATTCTAGTGACATCGAAATTATTGAAGCGCATCATCGCCATAAAGTCGATGCTCCTTCAGGTACCGCATTGGAAATGGGTGAAATAGCAGCACATGTTCTTGGTAAGAAGTTAGCCGAAGTTGCTGTTTACGGTCGTGAAGGCATTATCGGTGAACGTGAAGATAAGACTATCGGTTTTGAAACGATCCGAGCTGGAGATATCGTTGGTGATCACACTATTATGTTCGCCAGCCCCGGCGAACGTATTGAAATTACGCACAAGTCTAGTTCCCGGATGACCTATGCTAATGGCGCATTACGGGCAGCGATGTGGCTGCAGGATAAGGATAAGGGTGTTTATAGTATGCAGGAAGTGCTGGGTTTATAAGCGTGCTAAAAAAAACCCGTTAATAAAATAGACAAAGACACTGCTTAACGATGCCTTGCTGTTGCTTAGCTGATATCCGGGCATTTAGGATTTCTCATGATAGTCATAAATTTGCTGGTTTTAGGAAGCCTGGTCTACCTACTATTCAGTTTGCAGGTACGCAACTATAGCTTAGGCCAGCGTGTGTTCACGGCTCTAGTTTGTGGCGTTGTTATGGGGGGGCTTTTTCAATTGCTGTATCAGAATCAGCCTGCCCTAATTGATGGCACGCTGGTCTGGAGCAATCTGCTTGGCAGCGCCTATGTCAGTTTGCTCAGAATGATTGTCATGCCCTTGATCCTGGTTTCCATTCTGGCGGCAGTTATTAAGCTTAATGATGTGGCAGGGCTTGGCAAAATCAGTTTTTCTGTCATCGTAATACTCTTGCTGACGACCCTGGTTGCAGCACTGATCGGGATAGTGATCAGCTTGCTTTTTGGCTTGAGTGCCGAGGGGCTAACCCAGGGAGCACGTGAACTGGCTCAGCAGGAAGTGCTGCTTCAGCGTCAGGCTGAATTCATAGAACTAAACCTGGCAGACTTGCTGGCTTCTTTTTTGCCACAGAATATTTTTTATGACCTGGCTGGCTTGCGTGATACTTCCATCATCGCTGTGGTTATATTTGCCATTCTAATGGGTATTGCGGCCCTGCATCTGAGTCATGATGATGCAAAAAGTGGTGAATCTTTGGGGCATTTCATAGAGCTTACCCAGAAGCTGGTATTAAAACTGGTTCGTATTGTGATTGGTTTTACCCCTTATGGTGTTCTGTCACTGATCGTGAATGTGTCTGCCAGCTCGAATGTGCAGGATATTCTGGACCTGCTTAAATTCATCGTTGCTTCTTATATTGCCATTGCTTTGATGTTTTTCGTTCATGGTTTGCTGTTAAGTCTGGTCGGCGTAAATCCCCTGCGTTATTTCAAGGCGGTACTGCCGGTGCTGGTGTTTGCCTTCAGCTCTCGCAGTTCTGCAGCAAGTCTGCCACTTAATGTAGAGACCCAGATTAAGGCGCTGAACAATTCACCTGCCGTGGCAAATTTTTCGGCCAGTTTTGGCGCTACCATTGGGCAAAATGGCTGTGCAGGAATCTATCCGGCCATGCTAGCTGTGATGATTGCCCCTGGCATGGGTGTTGACCCGGCTTCGCTTGGCTTTATTGCCAGCTTATTGGCGATAGTGACGATCAGTTCGCTGGGTGTGGCGGGAGTCGGTGGTGGTGCTACCTTTGCCGCTTTGATGGTGCTGCCAGCACTTGGCTTTCCAGTGCTGTTGGTGGCACTTTTAATTTCGATAGAACCTCTGATTGATATGGCTCGCACGGCATTAAATGTAAGTGGCGCCATGACAGCAGGAACAATCACTTCTCGCCTGTTGAATCCTAAGGATAAATTAGCGGCAAATCTGGAGACAAGCACACATGAATGAGTTGATAAAAGTTAAAGGTTTAAAGGAAATGATGTCAGATCCTGATGTGCTGGTTTTTGACTGTCGCTTTAACCTGCTGCAGCCCGAAGCAGGGCATGCTGACTATCTGCAGAAACATATTGCCGGAGCCCTCTATGCTGATTTAAATAAGGATCTGAGCAGTCCACATATTGCCGGAAAGACCGGCAGACATCCTTTACCGGACAGGTCAATGTGGATCGCTAAAGTTCAACATTGGGGAATAAGTCCGGATAAGCTGGTGGTTGCCTATGATGATGCCGGTGGTGCATTTGCCGCCCGCCTTTGGTGGTTACTGCGGTGGATAGGCCACGAACGAGTTGGAGTTCTTGATGGTGGCTGGCAGGCCTGGCTGGCAAACCAGGGGCAAACTGATGGTGGTGAGCAAAGCTCTCAGCCCACCAGTGATTATGACTATGCCACTTGTGAGAGTTTGTGTAGTGAGGTGACAGTGCAGGACGTAGATGCCAGTGAGTATCAACTAGTTGATGCCCGTGAAATGGTTCGCTTCAGGGGAGAGTATGAGCCCATTGATCCGGTAGCCGGACACATTCCAGGAGCCATGTGCTCACCCATGAGTGGTAATCTGGAAAAAAATGGCTTCTTTAAAAAAGCTGCTGAGTTACAAGAAAAGTTTGCTGGGTTGGAGCGGTCTGGCAAACCACTGCTTTGTTATTGTGGTTCCGGGGTGACGGCAACCCATAATATATTGGCACTACGTATTGCAGGGTTTGAAGAACCAGCGCTTTATGCCGGGTCCTGGAGTGAGTGGATTACAGATCCCTTGCGACCCGTTGCCCGGGGACAATAACTGGGATGAATTTGCTTTTCCGCTTGAGTTTAGGCATTGCTCTTTATGCGGGACTAGCCGGTGTTCAGGCACAGCCGCTCACAGAGACTGAGCACTATTACGCCCTGATTCTCGATTACGTTGCAAAAATAGAAAACATTTACAACGATAACTGGGCCTATACCTACACCATTGATGACAAACTAGCGCAGGAAAGCCGAACCATCCGGCGTGATATCAGTCTGCCCTTTCTGCAAAGGGAACAGTTGCTGGCGATCAATGATATGCCACCAAGCGAGGAAAGATTGATAGAGCACCAAAAGGACAGAGAGAGTGCTCTGCTCCGTCGGGAGGAAAGAAGGCAGGAAAGACAAAATCAGGAAGCCATTGAGCATGATGATAGGGATCAACGCGATGAAAAACAGCGTTTTATAGATATGCTGTTGAATGATAGCGTTCACTTAATTCGCCATGATGGCCATCTCTTGTATCTGGGTTTTCGCGCCATGGAAGAGGGGCTAGAAAAAATATTTGAAAATATTGAAGGCATGCTCATTATTGATACACAGGCTGAGTACATCATGGAATTACAGGTCAGGGTTATCGAACCTTTTGCACCTTTCTTTTTATCACGAGTCGAGGATGGATTTTTTTCACTGCGATTTGAGATGATAGAGGGTATTCCCATGCAGTCTGAAATTACCTGGCGGCTAGAGGGGCGAGCATTCTTTATTCGTAACTTAGATGCCGATCGGGAAATTGTTTGGCAGGATATTCAGCCCATCAACCCAGATTTTTCGGATAATTTTCCTGCTGACTTGCTGCGTGGGCAGAATTAGTAGTCAAGTTTCAAAAGGACTTTCATATCAGTAGATTTCAATTCGCAGAACTCAGCTTACTGGCAGCCATCTGGGGAGGCTCTTTTCTCTTCTTGAGAATTGCCAGCCCTGATTTTGGACCCTTTGCCCTGATTTTCATACGCATGCTTATAGCTTCAGTACTTTTGATGCCGCTGATTTTGAAGCGTGGTGAGTTGCATGTTGTCAGGCACCACTGGAGGGAATTTTTCTGGGTCGGGATTTTTACCGCAGCAATACCATTTACACTGATGAGCTATGTTTCGCTCAGCATGACAGCAGGCTATACATCGCTACTCAATGCCACTGTTCCAATGTTCAGCGCCATCATTGCTTGGTTCTGGTTAAAGCAAACGCTGACTTGGGTTGGCATTAGGGGTGTTTTCAACAGCCATCGCACTGATTATGTTTTATCACTTGCTTAAACAAGTTGGGGTGGCAAAGACAGTTTCAGCGACTTATCTGATTCCTTTTTTCGGCATACTCTGGGGCATGTTGTTCCTAGAAGAGTCACTGACAGGAAATATGATGATTGGCGGGGCCTTGATTCTAGCTGGAGTGGGAGTTACGACCAGTGCGTCTGCGAAGAAAGGAGTGATATTGTCCTGATTGGTGATTGCGGCTGGACTTTTGTTTGCTAAATTTAATAGAATGCTTGCTCAAGATGAGCGGTCCTGAATTTAACAGATTTTAAAAAAAAGCGGAAAGAGTTATCACTCTTTCCGCTTTTTTTTAGGCTTGCAAATACTAGGTATTTGAGGGATTCATAAAAGGCTCTGCTCTCCCGAAAGTCTCATAAAAACAATATGAT
>JAYQVM010000078.1:0-7833 GCA_038148435.1 Gammaproteobacteria bacterium
CTGTTTCAGTTTCCAAAAAACTCACTCGATTATTTCGTATTCGGTGATAAAAAGGGTCCAATCCGGCCTTACAGCTACTCTCAAGGAAATATGAGACTATGTCTTCTGCCTGTCTACCACTTGCAAGCACCGGTCTGCCAGGTGCTTCAATATATACAGGAATCATACCCGCACAAAGAGATCCGTCTATATGCAAGCTCAGAGTGCCCAGCATCGCATTAACTGCCTGCGGGTGAAATGGTGCCAGTTCATAAGCCGGATCTGGCTCGAAGCCAAATAATTCCTTTCGGCGTTGCACCCAGGCGGCCCGTTCCGGATGATTCTGTCCAGGAGACAGGGCGCGCGTCACCACACAACCGTTACCTAGTCCATGAAATATCGGCTTACCTTTATAAAATTCAAAGCCCTGAACGATATGTGCATGGTGGGACAGTATCGCATCGGCTCCGGCATCTATAGTAGCCTTAGCCAGGCTCTGTTCATAAGGAGCAAGCGTGGCTGGACGATGTGTAATGCCCTTGTGTAATGCCACCAGTACTAAGTCAACCTGAGCTTTCAGGCTGCTTATATCTTCTTCTAGCGTAGTCAACGTTTCATCACACAGTAATAAGCTGGATTTTTGGGGAGTTACCTGGCCACCATCTTCAGGAATCAGTTTGAGATAGGCACAGCCCGCTCTATCCTCAGTGGCCCAGGCAATTTCAGGACCGACACAGTTATAACTGAGCAAGCCGATTTTTTTATCTGCATAGGAGAGAATGGCAGGCCGCCGGGCCTCCGCTAGGTTGGAGCCAGCACCACACGCCGCAATACCCAGTTCATCCAGCAAAGCACGTGTCTGTGCAATCCCCCCTGGACCACAATCGGCGATGTGGTTACCAGCCATTGTTACAGCGGAAAAACCAGCATTCTTAAGCGCCATTAGATTCTCAGGCGGTGCTCCTGGGGCCGGCACATCGCCCTTGAGTTCATACCTGCTATTTGTGTGAGGGACCTCGAGATGACCAATGGCAAGATCTGCTTCCTGAATCGCGGGGGTGATACCAGACAGCCAGAAATCAGCTTCTTCTACATCCAGAATCAGGTCCCCGCTAAGTACAATATTGATACTGTCATCAGATAGGGTCATGAAGTGCAAGCTCTGGGCAATTCCTAAACAGGTTAAAAATAGGCAGTATAGAGTGCACCAGAGGATCAAACCAAATTTTGTGGTGAGATGTTGGCAAAATTACCTTATGAAAGGATTTAAAAGTCCGCTCAGTTTCTGCAGCATCGGGTTTTAGAGAATAGAAATTAATTTTCATTACCAGCTTAGCTATTTTCAGGTGCTTTTTGTCTTTTTATTTTTATGGACAAAGACTTATAATGCCTATAATGAACAGAGAAAATAGCGATTTTGACGATATTTCAATTGTTCCAGAACGGGATGAATTGGTTTCTCATCGTAATCAAAAGCGCGGTAGTTCCCTGACTGCATCCGATGTTATTCCCCGACCCACAGGGCCGGGGCGACTGAGTGGGGCCAGTAAATTTGCTTTTTTGGTGCTTTTTTTGGGGCTATTTGTCAGCGTCGGTGGTGCCTGGTATTTCTACGATCAGGGACTGCAGACTATCGATGCACTGGACCGGGCCAATAGCCGCCTGCTGCAATTAGAAAATCGCCTTAATCTGGTTGATGAAGCAGCCGAGCAGTCTTCTGTGGGTCTACTGGAGAGAGTGGATTTCAATTTTTCAGAAATCGACAAGTTGTGGGCGGCACGTAATGTGTTGCGCAATGATGTCGGCACCATCAATGCGACTCTTGGCAATCAGGCGGATAGTATTAATAAAATTGAAACAGCTGTTGCAGCTCAGGCCAGCATGAACAATCAGCAGTCGGCTTTGCTGGACCAGAATGCTCAACTGTTTGAGACCATCCAGAATCGCGTCAATCAGCTCAATACCAGTATCAGTGGCCTTAACAACCTTAATATTTCCCAACAGCTGAATAGTATTACCCGTGACCTCGATACGCTCAAGTCATCCATGGCGCTTGAAGATTCCGGTCTGGCCGATCGGGTCAATATTAATGAGCAGGATATTGAATCAATCAATCTTTATCGTCTAAGTCTTAATCAAACCATCAATGCTATCCAGCAGAGTCTAAATGAGCTTGAAGAACGAGTAGCCGGCATGACAACGTCTTCTACTGCCTTTTAGGCAGTGCCTAATGAACAAACCCTTCTCGCAGGCTTGCGAAAATAACAAGCAACCCATACTAGACATCATTTCCCAATATTTTCGTCCCGGTGACAAAGTACTAGAAATTGGCAGTGGTACTGGCCAACACATGCTCTATTTCTGTAAAAAATTGCCATGGCTATATTGGATTCCGAGTGAAATTCCTGAAAATCTTTCAACCATTAAAATGGGGTTGGAAGGGCAGGCATCCCCTAATCTAGGAGTCATCAAAAGTATCGATGTCCGCGATGATCCTTGGCCAGTGTCTCAATTGAATGGTGTCTTTAGTGCTAATTGCCTGCACATCATGATGGCCGACTTCGTTCCGGACTTTTTTCGAGGTGCCGGTGCGGTCATCAGGCCGGGTGGATGTATTTGTGTCTATGGCCCCTTCAAATATCAAGGCGAATTTACCAGTGAC
Source organism: Gammaproteobacteria bacterium (assembly GCA_038148435.1). Taxonomy (GTDB): domain Bacteria; phylum Pseudomonadota; class Gammaproteobacteria; order Pseudomonadales; family Pseudohongiellaceae; genus UBA5109. Next base: position 2,642 of record JAYQVM010000078.1, read on the forward strand.
AGTAACAAGAGTTTTGATCAGTGGCTGAAAGAGCGTGATCCGGTCTTCGGTATCCGGGACTTCGAATGGGTCGATGAACTGGCTCGCAAGCAGGGCTTCAGCCTGCTTGCTGACCATACTATGCCGGCCAATAACCAGCTGCTAGTCTGGAAACGTGATCCGATTTGATTGACATCATGGGCAGACTTCTATGGTTTTTCCTATACGTTTAAAAGAAGACTTTGTATTAATTTTTCGTCTGGGCCATGGAGGCATTTTCGAGTATTCTAGGCGCCCACAAACAACACTGAAAATATAGATGTGCTTCTTATGCTGAACATCGCCACTCGTAGATGCCAACTTGTGAGCTTTTTAATTGCTCTGCTATTACCTTTTGCAGGATTAGCCCAGGAAACCAATAGAGGCTTTGATCTTAAATCACTTGATATTACTCGTACAGATCAGCCACCGGTAATTGACGGTATACTTGACGATCCGGTCTGGCAGGCCCTCAGTGGCATAACTGATTTTCATCAGGTTAATCCAGTTGATCAGGCTGAGCCGACCCAGGAGAGTATTTTCTACATTACCTTCGATAATAATTATTTCTATATGGGTGCCCGTCTTTATGACACTAACCCGGATGAAATCACAGCCCGTGTCATGATTCAGGAGCAGTCACTGCGTTTTGATGACAACGTTCATCTGATTCTGGGAACCTTCAATAATGGCCTAACGGGATTTCGTTTTATCACCAACCCCAATGCCATTCGTGATGATGGCGTTTTTGAAAGTCCGACCTCTTACAATATTGACTGGTCTGGAATTTGGCTAGTGCAGTCACAGATAGATGATGAGGGCTGGACCACGGAAATGGCTATCCCTTTTACTACCCTAAACTTTGACCCGGAGACTGATACCTGGGGTATTAATTTTGAACGCGAAATTGCGCGTAACAATGAACGTATTGCATGGTCTTCATTTAATCGGGCCATTGACCCGTCAACCAGCGGCCAAGTGGTCGGCCTGGAAGGGCTTGAACAGGGACTTGGTTTGGATATTGTGCCGGCGGTAATTGCCAGGCGTTCAGAAAATTATGTCACCGGAGCCACAGTTACCAATGTTGAGCCTACTTTAGATGTGTTCTACAAATTTACCCCCAACCTGACTGGTGTGTTGACCCTGAACACGGACTTTTCTGCCACCGAGGTAGATGATCGTCAGGTAAATCTGACTCGTTTCAGTCTGTTCTTCCCGGAAAAGCGTGATTTCTTCCTGCAAGATTCGGAAATCTTTTCTTTTGGCTCGGGAGGCAATAATGGAATTCCTTTTTATTCGCGCCGCATTGGTCTTGATTCGTCCAGTGGACAGCCGGTAGACATCGAAGTAGGTGGCAAGCTAGCAGGGCGCGTTGGTGATACCAGCCTCGGCGCTCTGGTGGTTCAGCAGGAAAATCGTATTGGCGTAACTGATGATCCACTGTTCGTAGGCCGTGTTATTCAGAATGTGCTGACCGAATCTCGCATGGGTGCCATTCTTACCCAGGGAAACCCGAATGGGCTAGAAGATAACAGCGTGATCGGTGTAGATTTTAATTATCGCAATACTCGCTTCGCCGATAATTACACATTGCGCAGTGACTGGTGGTATCAGCAAAGTGATACTGATGGACTTAATGGTGATGACAAGGCTTATTATGCCTCAGTCGATCTGGGAACGGAAAACGATGGCTTCAGTGGTTATGCTAACTACCGCTATCTGGGTGCGGAGTACAATCCAGCGCTGGGTTTTGCCAATCGTCGTGGTGTGGATGTTAGCAATATAGGCGGAACCTTTCGCCATTACACCCCCAATCATCCTTGGTTCTGGTATTACTATGCCTCATTGGATTATTCACGAACCGATCGCCTGGATGACGGCCAGTTACAAAGTGAACGACTTTATTCTCGCCTAGCGAGTCTCAACACCAGAGATGGAGACAGGGCCTATTTTGATATTCAACGTGAGAAGGAAGGTCTGGTCAGAGACTTCACGATTAGCCAGGGTGTTGTGATACCTGCCGGGGAATATTCCTTTGACAGTATCGGCTTCGGTATACAGACCACTAACCTGCGAGCCTGGTCCCCGGACATCGGTTTTACTATCGGGGATTTCTATACCGGCGAACAAAGAGAAGTCACCTTTGGAGTAGACTGGCAACCGGGTCCCCGCTTCTCTGGCAAATTTTCTTATCTCTATAATGATATTGATTTACCACAGGGTGCTTTCATCAGTCGATTAGTGCGCATGAATTCAACCTTCTCATTCAATGCCCGGTGGTCTTGGATTAACCTGCTGCAGTATGACAATGTTTCCGATTCTGTTGGTCTCAACAGCCGCCTGCGATGGGATCCGCGTGCGGGAGAGGATTTCTTCCTAGTGGTCAATTACAATTTTGATGCTGATGGCGTGTTTAACGGGCTAAATACCCGGCAGTCAGAGATCGTGCTTAAGTATACGCGCAATATCAGATTCTAAAGTTAAAATACCCTCTTCCAAGATAATATGAGCTAGAAGCTACTGAGCAGAGATGCATCAGAAATTATTACGAAGTCTCCCTGATTTTGCATGTCCTCCTCCTCAAAGTTGGGAAAGCTATAGCTGTCTATAATTGTCACAATTAGTGTGCGGGTGCCTGGCAGGTAGTTTTGCAGATGTTCTGGAATGCCAATTCCCTCGGCGCTATGAAAGCTGCCATTTATATGAATGACCGATGCTTGTGTCCGTGGTTCTATATAGGCAGCAATGGACCACGCCATGGTTGCATCCCATAAGCTCTGAGCTTGCAGGCTACGTTCCAATCCTAGAAGGTCTTCGCTTTGATCACTATCGTTTTCTTCAATGGATTCCTCCGAGCCGCTATGCTCTTGTTGAGCGGCCATAACTGGCATCTGCATCAGCCTCATGAACTTCTCCCTGTATGCCATGCTTGCCTCTGCATAGGGCAGGGGAGCTAGGAAACTTAGCGCAGCTTCAGGTAATGACATCAGTGCCTCTGCACCTTCACGACCCACCAGATTGATATAGCGGCGTGGTGCATTGGCGGCAATTACGACGCCCTCCTGTTGTCGGGCAAAGTCGATCAGAGGCTTGTAATCACTTTCGTAATTCGACCAAGCGCGGCTACTTTCCAGCAAATGGCTATCACTGATTAGGCCACTGAGGTATTCATCAAGTACAAGCTGCACATCGCGCTCGAACATTTCCAGTGAGAGAGCCAGTTCTGGTCGCCACAAGGCCTTATAGATTTCGGCTTGTAGATGATGAGCGACCGGATCATTGTGTGATTCACCGATGAAAAGGACCTGGCTGGCTAAAGCCTCTTCTAGTAAGATCTCCAGAGTGCTGGCTGTGCCATCAGCGCGGTAAACACGGTAATGCTCCATGCTGATTACTGGCGCTGATGTAGGTCCGGAGACGACGCAGCCACTCAAGAGTAGTGGTGCCAGCATCATAAAAATAGAAGACCGCATTAATCGATGAGCCCTGTGAATGTAAAGTCTCGGTAAGCTTAGTGTAAAAACAGGTATTTGAACAAGCGGGCAGGCATAGAAAATGATACTGCCAAATAAAAGGCTTTATAATTGTTGTTAATGAATCAAACTCAGGTAATAAATATATTTAAGCAGGCGATATTGAGAGAGTCTTGCACTCAGCGCGATTGAGTAGGCTATCTATCAATTATTGAACTTAGTTTGATATCAACAGAAGCCTTTTTGTGCCTGGAGGATATGAGCTGCAGCCCTTGCAGAAATTAGCGACAAGCATTGGCCATGCTGAGGAAATAGAATTATTGTTTGAAAAAAAATGACTCGAATTGAATAACAAGTAGCGTTAAATAACCTGTGACTATTACAGCTAATTCAGAGCCTTTGTGGCGACTGGATGATAATAAAAAAAGAAAAACTGAGCTCTGGAAGTACGCAGAATCGACCTCTAGTTTTCATCATTCCCTGCCGGATGACTATACAGCTTTGCACCTTTGGTCGATTGAAAAACCCGAGGAATTTTATTCATCATTGTGGGATTTTCTCGGAATTGTTGGTGATAAGGGAAATGAGGCATATGAGGCAAATGAGGATATTAAACAGGTTAAATTTTTTCCAGATGCTCGGTTAAATTATGCGGAAAATCTTCTACTGGATGCAGATGATCAGTTGGCCATTATCGCTCATCGTGATGATGGAAGTCGTCGTACACTGAGTCGCAAACAACTTTATGATCAGGTATCCCGGATGGTTAAGGCCCTCCAAAAGGCAGGCATTGGGGAGCGTGACTGTGTTGCGGCGCTCGTTACAAATGATATCGAAGCCATCATTAGCTATCTGGCAACAGCTGCAATCGGGGCCGTTTGGTCATCGTGTTCACCGGATTTCGGACCAGTAGCAGCCAGTGATCGTTTATGTCAGATCTTTCCAAAAATGTTGATTGCTGTTTCCAGTTATAGTTATGCCGGCAAGGCATTTGATACCCGACAGACGATCCGGGCCATTGCCGAGACCTGCAATCTAGACCGAATCATTCTGCTTGATGAAAATCAAAGTGCAGACCTAAATGATCTGCCCGTCATTTCATACACTGACTTTCTGGCTCCCTTTCAACCTGCAAACATCGAATTTAAGCGCCTTCCTTTTGATGCACCTCTGGCCATTTTGTTTTCTTCAGGTACAACTGGGCAACCTAAATGCATTGTTCATTCAGCAATGGGTTTGTTGTTGCAACACAAGAAGGAATTAAAGCTGCATTGTGACTTTAAGGATCATGAGCGCTTTTTTTACTTCACAACCTGTGGCTGGATGATGTGGAACTGGCAGTTGTCGGGGTTGGCTCTTAGGGCAACACTGGTCACCTATGATGGCAATCCTTTTTACCCGAAACCAAACCGACTACTCGATTTAATTGATCAAGAAGAGATCAGTGTATTTGGTACTTCAGCAAAGTATATTGATGCTTGTCAGAACTTTGGCTTATCGCCCAAGAAAAGCCATAAGCTGAAGAGTTTGAAGTTAATTTTATCTACTGGTTCACCCTTAATTCCCAGTAGCTTTGATTATATCTATCAAGCATGGAAAGGCGATGTACATCTGGCCTCCATTTCGGGAGGCACAGATATATGTGCCTGTTTTCTTGGTGGTAATTCATTACTACCCGTCCGGCGTGGCGAATTACAGTGC
>JAYQVM010000079.1:0-7832 GCA_038148435.1 Gammaproteobacteria bacterium
GTGTTCAGTTGGTGTCAGGCAGATTTTATGCCCAATCGGGCTGTCTTCATGGATGACTATATCGGCACAACTCATCTGCAATAGGTGATAACCAAAACGGCGGTTAATCATGCCTTCAAGTGTGTTTTTTTCGGCCTTGAGCAGAGTCGATCCAAGTGGCGACTTCAGCCACTCACTCATATCCTGAAAACTGCTCGTAACACGTTCCTGTTCATCTGTCATAGGAGGCATGATACCCTATTCTCAAAGTTCCTGAATAGAAATGACTATGTTAGATATCAAACCTATCAAAGCCTTTACCGATAATTACCTTTGGCTCTTCAGTCAGCAAAATAGCACTGGTGCAGCGATTGTCGATCCCGGTGATGCTGCTCCTATAATGCAATTTCTGCAGACCAACAATCTACAGCTTGAAGCTATTTTACTGACACATCATCATCCTGATCATATTGGTGGTGTCACTGAACTGCTTGAACAGTATAAGGTTCCAGTATACGGCCCTGAATCCAAAGCCATTCCACAGGTAAGTTATATAATGCATGAGGGGGAATCGCTTCAGGTCTGTGGAGTCCGGTTTAGCGTCCTGGAAACGCCAGGGCATACCCTTGACCACATTGCTTACTATGCAGAGGCGCCCTCCTCTGAACAGGCTCCTATTTTGTTTTGTGGTGATACTTTGTTTGCCGGCGGTTGTGGACGGGTATTTGAAGGCACCATGCCGATGATGTATGCATCTCTGCAAAAACTCGCAGCGCTCAGTCCTCAAACAAAAGTTTATTGTGCCCATGAATACACCTTGGGGAATCTGGCATTTGCCAAGGCCATGACACCTGAGGATCCACTGGTGCAGGCAAGAATCGTGCGCGAAAAATCAAAGCGAGAACAGGATATTCCGACGGTTCCCACCACAATTGCCGAGGAGTTACAGAGCAATCCCTTTTTGCGCTGTGAGCAAGAGGATTTTCAGGCAGCCCTGCACCTTCAGGGAAAAAGTCCACAAGATATTTTTAGCCACCTGCGCACAATCAAAGATAATTTCTAGTTTTCCAGCAGCGACTTGCCCGGGATGGCTTTCAACAAGGTTCGGGTGTAGTCCTGTTGCGGAGCATTAAAAACCTGATGCACACTGCCGCTTTCGACAAGCTTCCCGTCTTTCATGACAAGAATGCGGTCTGACAGGTACCTTACCACACCTAGATCATGAGAGATAAACAGCATAGTCAGGTTGAAATGATCGACCAGCTCCAGCAAGAGGTCCAAAATCTGGGCCTGGATTGTCACGTCAAGCGCTGAAACCGGTTCATCTGCAACAATAAACAGCGGACGTGTAGCGATGGCTCGACCGATGGCTATGCGCTGGCGTTGGCCACCGGAGAACTCATGTGGGTAGCGCAGCACACTTTCTCGACTCAGCCCGACAGAGTCCATCAAGGAAAAAATACTACTATCGAGATCCTTTTTGCCAACTATTTTATGCAGTAGTAAGGGTTCAGCCAATGTATCATATACCGTCATTCGGGGATTGAGACTGGCATAAGGGTCTTGGAAAATCATCTGCATTTGACGTCTTAACGGTTTTATCTCCTGCATGGAATGTTGGCTGATATCAGCGCCATCAAAAGATACTCGCCCAGCACTCAAATTCAAAAGGCGTAAAATGGCACGACCGGTTGTGGATTTGCCGGAGCCTGACTCGCCCACCAGGCCGAGAATTTCATGGCGTTTGATGTTTAGCGAAATATCATCAACCGCCTTGATCAGCTCTTCTCCCTTACCGCCGGGGAAATGAATACTAAGGTTTTCAACGCTGACCAGGTTTGCACCATCTTCCTGACTAGACTGTTTTTCTATGCTTGGTACAGCAGCCAGCAATTTACGGGTGTAATCATGAGTAGGGTTCTTGAAGATCGCAACTCGCGAGTTCTGTTCAACAAAGACGCCGTTCTGCATGACGGCAATCTCGTCAGCTATATCGGCAACAACACTTAAATCATGACTGATAAAAATCACCCCAATCTGATGACGCAGCTGTAATTCCTTTATCAGTTTGAGTATCTGTGCCTGCACAGTAACATCCAGCGCCGTTGTTGGCTCATCGGCAATAATAATTCTGGGTTCAGTGACCAGTGCCATAGCAATAACAACCCTCTGACGCATGCCACCCGAGAACTCAAAGGGCCATGAATTCATACGCTGTTTGGCATTCTTAATTCCGACTTCTTCGAGTATGTCTATACCGCGCTGCCAGGCATCTTTTTTACTCATATTAAAATGCAAGCGAAGGGGTTCGATTAGCTGGTCCCCGACTTTCAAAAAAGGGTTCAGGGTGGTCATCGGGTCCTGAAAAATGATTGAAATGCCCTTGCCGCGAATTTTCCGTAACTGCGATTCTTTCAGTTTAAGCAGGTCATGACCTTCAAACATGACTGAACCTGACTCAATTCTGCCTGGCGGCATCGGCACCAGGCCCAGCATGCTGTAACAGGCAACCGATTTACCAGAGCCCGATTCGCCAATAATTGCGAGCGTCTTGCCCGCCTCGACGGTAAAATTGATACCATCGACCGCTTTCACAAGTCCATTGCGGGTATGGAAATGTACGCGTAAGTCTGTTGCTTCTAGTAGCTCCATATCAGTCTCTGGATGCCTTCGGATCTAAAGCATCACGCAAACCGTCACCCAGGAAATTCAGGGCAAACAGTGTCAAGGTCAGTGCCAGTCCAGGAAAAATTAGCAACCAAGGGTACTCTTCCATGCTCTCGACACCGTAAGAGATCAGAAGCCCCCAGGATGACTGCGGTGGCTGAATGCCAAGTCCGAGAAAACTCAGGAAGGCTTCCAGTAGCATGACATTGGGAATGGTCAAAGTGGTATAGACGATGATGGGTCCTAGGGCATTGGGAATTAAATGCTTGAATATAATGGCTGCGGGGGACAGTCCAATTGAGATGGCGGCTTCCACAAATTCCATTTTTCGCAGTGATTGCACTTGACCCCTGACAATTCGTGCCATGACTAGCCATTCGACGGCACCAATAGCCAGAAACAAGAGCAGAATATTCCGACCAAAAACCACCATCAGCAGAATGATAAAGATCATGAAGGGTAAGGCATAAATAATATCAACCAGGCGCATCATGAGTGCATCTGTACTGCCTCCCACATAGCCGGCAATAGCGCCATAACTGACACCGATTATCAAGGCTACAGAGGTTGCGATAAAACCAACTGCTAGGGAAACTCTACCACCAAAAAGGATACGAGTCAGCATATCCCGGCCAAAGGTGTCAGTCCCCAGCCAGTGAGCTGCAGAAGGTGCAGATGCGCCCAGTCTAAGGTCCTGCTCCTCATAACCATAAGGTGTGATCAGTGGCGCTATCAGGCAAATAAAGATCATCAAAATAAGAAAGCACAGACCAAACATGGCCAGCTTATTTTTTTTCAGTCTCAACCAGGCGTCATCCCAGAGCGAGATTCCCTTGGGCATGGCCTGCGTGTTGATGTCGGTCTGATTGGTCATTATTTTCTAAACTGATAACGTAAGCGAGGATTGAGCCATGCTGCAAGTACATCAGACAAAAGGTTGAACAGCACAATCAGCGTTGCGAGAAAGACGGTGGTGCCCAGTATCATGGTGTAATCTCTGTTAAAGGCAGCCTGCACGTAAAAACGGCCCAGACCGGGCACCTGGAAAACGGTTTCCACGACAAAAGAGCCGCCAAGCAGCCCTGCAAATGCCGGACCCAGAAAGGAAATAACGGGTATCAGACCACCTCGCAGTGCATGCTTAAAGATCACCACCCTCTCGGGAAGGCCCTTGGCGCGTGCAGTGCGCAGATAATCCTGTGACATTACTTCCAGCATGCCAGCACGACTCAGGCGGGCAATATAGGCAGCGTACATAGCCCCCAGTGTGATGCTCGGCAGTATCTTGCTCTCAGGCAAATTCCAGCCGGAAATGGGCAACCAGTCCAACCAAATGCCAAAAACAAGCACCAGGGTGGGGCCGAGCAAAAATGAAGGTATGCAAATACCCACCATGGCAAGGCTCATGGGAATGTAGTCCTGAAAGGTATTGGGTTTGAGTGCGGCTATCACCCCCGCAGCAACACCGATCAGCACAGCAATCAGCAAGGCATAAAGCCCCAGCTCGGCGGTAATTGGCAAGCCCTGAAAGATCAGTTCATTGACACTCTGCCCGGGATAGTAAAATGAAGGCCCCAAATTCCCTTGCAGGATATCCATCAGATAGTTGAAATACTGCTGGTAGGCCGGCAAGTCGAGTTGATACTGGGCTTCCAGAGCCCGCTGGACCTGCTCAGATACAGCTTTTTCGCTGTCGAATGGACCACCCGGAGCGGCACGAACCAGAAAAAAAGTGACTGTGATTACAGTCAGAATGACAGGAATCGCTTGCAGAGTACGAAAAACCAGAAAGCGCCACATGTAAAATATTCCCGTTAGAGTCCTTCAGGGATATCGTATTCAGGCATTGCTTCGAGGTAGACATACTTCCAGTTGTAATAATCTAGGATATTTTCTGGCAAGCCTTTCAGGCTTGGATGCTTAAAATGTCGGCTTTGATAAGTATACAGTGGAATAATCGGCATATCATCCATGAGGATGGTCTCAGCTTCGTAGTAGGTCTCGAAACGTTCGCCCACATAGAGTTTGGTCGGAGCAATATTGAGTACGAGATCATCATAACGTGCATCGCTGAAGCCAGTTTTATTATTGCCACCGTTGGTAATCATCATGTCGAGAAAAGAGTTGGGATCTACATAATCGCCAATCCAGCCGCGCCGGCTGACGTCATAATTCATATTGTTCTGGGTGTCCAGATAGACCCGCCATTCCTGATTGAGCAACTCCACATTGATCCCCAGGTTCTGGCGCCACATTTCCTGGATAGCAACAGCGATGCGACGATGCTCATCCAGCGTGTTATATAAAATTTCAAAAGTAGGAAAGCCTTCCCCGTTAGGAAAGCCAGCTTCAGCAATTAATTGCTGGGCCATCTCAGGATCATAGTTAAAAGTCCGAGGCGGCTGATAGCCAAGTGTGCCCGGAGGCGTCAATGCGTAAGCCGGAGTCACCGTGCTGCGCATCACAGTTTCTGTCAGCAAATCCCGGTCAATAGCCATTGCAAGAGCTTGTCTAACTCTGAGATCGTTAAAAGGAGGCTTCTCGGTATTAATCAAATAGTAGTAAGTGCCCAAATAAGGGGTAATTTGCAAAAGCTCTGGTGCCGTATCCTGGTAGGTACTGATTTTGTCCATTGGAACAGTGTTAGTGAAATGCAGCTCTTCATCCCGGAACATACGCTCTTCTGTCGTGGTATTTTCAGTGGGGTAATAGACAATGGCATTGAGCTTGACTGCAGCCGTATCCCAATACGTTTCCGATTTCTCAACACGGATCAGCGAATTGATGGCCCATTCGCTAAGTTTAAATGGTCCATTACTGACAATATTGTTGACGCGAGTCCATTGCGAAATACGATCGCTCATTGAACCATGTGCCAGAATCGTGGGTGGATGTACTGGAAATGTGCTGTAGTGATCGAGCAACTGAAGCAGGTAAGGTGTAGGGTTTTCAAGCTCTACGACAAAGGTATGGCTGTCCAGCACGCGTGCCCCTACCTGATTAAAATCATCAATTTCCCCATTTGCATAGGCTTCTGCATTCAGAACGGGGTAAAGCATGTAGTTATACTGGCTGCCCAGCTCTGGTGACAGTACACGCTGCCATGACCAGCGAAAATCTTCAGCCGTGATCGGGTCGCCATTGCTCCAGCGTGCGTCCTGTCTCAGGTGAAAAGTATAGGTACGCCCGTCTGCACTGATATCCCAACTTTCTGCAACGGCTGGAATGGGTTCAAGGGTATTGGGATCCTTGGATACCAGACCCTCAAAAAGGGCATTGATGATATGGTGCTCGGGAACCCCGGTAACAATATGGGGATCAAGCCCCTGGGGTTCTGTGCCATTACCTAAATGTAGAACTCCTTCCTGGTTGCCGGCATCGACCCGGGAGAGATTATCACCTCCGCCACAGGCACTTAAGAGCATGGCCAGACTGATGGTAATGACATAAAAAGGCGCTTTATTCATAGGTGAAACTCGTTTGAAGTAATTTGATTCTTGATAAAATAAACCCTGAATATCTCAGGGTTTATTAAAGAATTCAATGACTTTGTATACGAATGGGCAGTATCCATCGTATTTGCCCAATTTAGCGGCTTATGTCGGCTTGGGCCTGTATACCACTTATGACTGCATTGAAATCAGCCACCGCTTCCTGCTGCTGCAAATAACTTTCAAGTGCAATGCGTTCACTCTCGGTGAGTTCCTCCACCGTGCCAGGTATGACCTCTTGCAGTTCTATTAGGACGTAATCGCCATTTTGCAGCGACCCGCCTGCAAGTACTGTTTCATTCTCCGTAGGTTTAGACATATTGAATATCATCTGAATGAGTTCTGCCTCCATACCACTGTTGTTGCGGGTGAGGTTTTGACCATTCTGCCATTCAAGGCCCTGTACACTCAGTAAGGTGCTGATATTCTGATCATTATTCATACTATTAAGGTAGGTTTCCCCCAGACTTCTGGCCTGCTCTTCGGCTTTTTTACGTCTTAGCAAAGCTTCTATTTCACCGCGGACTTCGGCCAGTGTGCGCGCTTCAGCCCCACGGTATTCCTGTAAATGGATAACAATACTACGTGATTCATCTAGACTCATAATTTCACTGTTGAGACCTTCCAGGACATCCGGACCAAAAGCTGCACCGATAACAGCAGGATTTGACATTAAGCCAATACCGCCTGAGCGGTCAAACAGTTCACTGGTCTGAATTTGAAGACCCAGCGCTTCAGCAGGCTGTTCCAGATCCAGGGATTCAAAAGCCAGGTTACCCAGCTCTTCAGCTCGGGCCAGGTAAATATCATCAACAGTCTGTGATTGCAGTTCGCGCTCAATACGCTCTCTACTCTCTTCCAAACTCGGGATATCGTTCTCAGTTATGTTTGTCAATTTGATCAAGTGGACGCCAAACTGAGTGCGCACAGGACCCGAGACTTCATTGAGGGCCAGTTGAGCCAATGCATTTTCAAACTCTTCCACGAAGGTTTCACCAGAACTGTAACCTACATCGCCGCCGAACTGGGCTGACCCCCCATCATCTGAGTATTCGGCAGCCAGATCTTCAAAACTTTCTCCATTATCAATACGGATTTTCAATTCTGTCGCCAGAGCCTGAGCTTCTGCGAAATCTGCTTCTACCGCCTGTAACAAAATGTGCGACGCACGTCGTTCAACCATATTCTGCAAATCTGCAATTTCAGTCTGGTATTGTTCATTTATCTGTTCTTCACTGATTACAATCTCAGCAAGCAGGTCGTTTTTATTCAGCTCAAGATACTGGATTGCAACTCTCTCACTCTGCATGAACTGTGCTGCATTATTCTCATAGTATTCAGCGATTTCAGCATCACTGACATTCTGAGTCTGGCTCAATATGACAGCAGAAATCCGAACAAGGCGAAAATTCCGTTTTTCCTTGTCAATCCGGCTCAGTACTTTCAATTCTGCCGGCGTCACAAAACTTGAGCTGGAATAAGAACTTAGCATCTGGTTCAGCAGGCTATCCCTTAGCAATGCTGTACGATAGCTGGCTGGTGTTAGACCGAAACTGGTTAACAGAGCTCTGGCTCGATCCTGGCTAAATTCACCATTGATCTGGAACTCCGGTGTCTGGGCAACCTGCCGGTCAAGCATCGCGGATGAGACTGTCATTCCACCTTTAATCGCTGTCTGAATAATCAATTCGCGTT
>JAYQVM010000080.1:0-7828 GCA_038148435.1 Gammaproteobacteria bacterium
GCCAACCCCCGAGCGGATAGAGCTGCCTGCTGAACTCGTCGACTTTGGCTACGAGAATGAAATTTTCTTGCTGACCCAACTAAGTATTCCAGCCAGTTTTTCTGCAAGCACACTGGAAATCACGGCGGATGCCCAGTGGCTGGAGTGTGAAGAAATCTGCATACCGGGTGGCGCAACGGTTTCTCTCAATCTGCCCGTGTTACCGCCGGATCAAGTCGCTGTAAATGAAGCCTGGCGCTCAGGCTTTGCCCAGACCCGCGCTGCCCTGCCCACATTGGCTGTCAATTTTGACGCCACTTTCTCCATTGCTGATTCAAGGCTGAATATTCTGGTACAGGCTACCGAAGCGGTATTTGAAAATGCCGAAAGCATTCGTTTCATTCCTGGCGAACACCGGGTTTTTGATTACATTTCCGAGCAGCAAATCACTCATCAGCTCTCCAGCCTGCAGCTATCCCAGGGACACCATCCCCGTCTGAGTACCGCCCCTGAAGAAATCACCGGCTTGATCGTAGTCACGGATGAATCCGGCACGCAGATCGCCTACGAAATCAGTGCACAACCCGATGGACTAAGTGCTGCTGACCTGAATCTGCTGTCGAACAGCACTAGCGTGGCTAATTCCCGTGCTGATATGAATCTCCTGCTGGTATTTGGCTTTGCCATGCTGGGTGGCTTGATCCTTAACCTGATGCCCTGTGTTTTTCCTGTGCTCTCACTGAAAATTCTGAGCCTGTCTTCCAACAGCAAGGCCTCACAGCAGGAAAAACGATTGCATGGCCTGGCCTACACTGCCGGCGTGGTACTGGCCTTTTTGCTGCTGGCCTCGGTATTGCTGAGCTTACAGGCCGGCGGTGCGCTGATTGGCTGGGGCTTTCATCTGCAGTCTACATGGTTTGTCAGCTTGCTGGTTTTCCTGTTTTTTGTGATGGGACTTTCCATGTCGGGCATCGTCGAGTTTGGCACAGCCATTATGGGGGTCGGCAGCGAATTACAGGATAAGGAAGGTTACAAGGGCTCATTCTTTACCGGTTTACTGGCCAGTGTAGTCGCCAGTCCCTGCACAGCACCTTTCATGGGGGCGGCTCTGGGCTTTGCGTTCACTCAGCCGCCTTTAACGGCCTTATCCGTTTTTATGGCACTGGGACTGGGCATGGCTCTGCCCTTCCTGCTGATATCCTTTAACCCGGCCCTGTCCAGTCTTTTGCCACATCCAGGGAAGTGGATGCTCAGATTCAAGCAGGTAGTTGCCTTCCCGCTATTCGCAACTGCTGTCTGGTTATTATGGGTTCTGGGTAATCAGGCAGGCACCAGTGCCATGGCACTGGTAACAGGCTGCTGCCTCCTGCTGTCCTTTGCAGCCTGGCTTCATACCCAACGCAGGGAGATTCACTCGGCTTTCTGGCGCTATGCCAATGCCCTGCTGATAATTATCTGTCTGGCAGTCACGCTGGGTGTCCTGCGCTCTCCCCTGCTCAGAAGCAATCTTGCCAACACAGTGGTCAGTGAGGATGCCAACTTCGAGGCTTACAGCGCAGCACGTCTGGCCGAACTGCGTAACGGTGGTCAGGCTGTCTTCGTCAACATGACGGCGAGCTGGTGCATTACCTGCCTGGTTAATGAACGGGTGGCCTTGAGTTCTGAGGAATTCACAGCAGGCCTTCAGCAACATAACGTTGCCTATCTCAAGGGAGACTGGACCAATAATGATCCTGAAATCACTCGAGTGCTGCAACAATATGAAACCAGCGGCGTTCCCCTGTATCTGCTGTTCCCGGCAGACCCCAATGCCCCTGCTGAAGTCCTGCCGCAGATTCTGACAAGTGGTCTGGTCCTGGACGCTTTCGCGAGAATTTAATCCCTTTCGGCGCGGATATGCGCCAGAATTTCGTCGGCCCGCTGCAAAATATCATCGTGCGCAGGACTTAATACTTCCCTGGCAATGATCAGTGCCTCACTGTCTCTTTCCGAACCGTACTTGAACTTGTGATCATGTCCGATGGAAACCGTTTTGGCATGACGCCCACCTTTAGGGTTGATGGCATCTATCGGTCGGCCATGGGAACCCTTTATATGATTATAGCCATCAGGATCACTGTAGTACTCGAGATCACGGTTATGAGTGGAAATCATCACACGCAGTTTATGCTGGCTGCATTTTTCCAGGAAGGCCCAGACCAGCGCTAGCTGATAATCAGCACTGGTTCCATTAAACAGTTCATCAAACAGCCCCAGCGAATGAATACTTGCCATATCCAGAAAGTCCTTGATATTTTCCAGCTGGGCCTTGAAGGTACTGCGTTGGTGAGTCAGATCATCTTCAACATTGAAATTATGGAATACCTGGTCGGGGATCGTTAACTCAGCGCTTTCAGCAGCAACCGTTCTACCCATCAGCGCGCCCTGCAGGATCAGACCAAGCGCCTTGAGGGAAGTCGATTTTCCCGCCATGTTGGGTGATGGCAGAACCACCACTGTGACTGCCTCACCACTATCCGGATCAATTTCGCCCAGGGAAAAATCACCGAAATTTTCACTGACACTGCCCAGAAAATGTTGAATCAATTTAACCCTCAGCGGACTGTCCTGCGCTTTCGTTTCTTTGAAATCATCAAGGGCAGCTTCTAGTTGCTGCCGGGTTTTTGATTCAGCCCAGCGCAGTTTATTGGACCTGCCGCGACGGAAGTCATTCTCCCGAATAACATTCTCCGTCACCAGTTCATTTTCCTGCAGATGTTTCATCAGGGACTCGCTGCCGCCGAGCTCCTTGTACATCGCTGCTGAAATATCAATACCCGGGTTACCACCCTGCCCCTCCCTCAAAAGATAGGCATGATGGAAATTATGAAATGAAAAGCGCAAGCCTCCCTCATCCTGCGGCAGGACTTTCGGAAAAGCCCCATAGTAAGGAGCATCAATATTTCTGACAGATTCGGCATATTCGATGAGTTGGGCCACCATCATGGCTTCCTGTGCATAGGTCTGTAATCCGCAAACCTGAACAAATTCAGCGGCCGCATTGCCAGGCAGATGACAATGGGATTTTATCTGTGTTGTCGTCATGCCGGTTTCTTTAGCCACCTCTGGATCCAGCTCTACCGTTAAGCCAAGATCATCCAATGTCAGTCCAGATGTCTTGATGGTATCTGTTCCATCGGGCTCCATATCCAGGTTCTGTATAATCAGGTCCAACATTCGAATATTCTCTGCAACCTTCTCAACGTCCCTGAAGCCCTGCCAGAGTTTTAACTGTGCTTCGTTTTTATCAATAAAAGTTCCGACTGCCTTTAACATTTTTAGGAAGTAGGCATATTTGTCGTGAGCAATTCGTATATTATCGGCAGCTTTCTCACTATCACTGGGTTTTGAGAATGCAAAGTGATCGCCGCGGGATGTATAACGAAATTCGATGTCCTTGATATCAGCAGCAACAAGCGCCTGAATCATAGTTATCAGTTCCGCATCCTGAAAAGGCCGATACTCGACGCCCTTAGTGAAAATTTTTCCGGTTTCTCCTTTAAAAATATTTTGCAGCACATTATCCGCGTTGCTGCTGCCGCTTAAGCGGTTTCCCTCATGATTGTAGATATCAAAAAAGGCCGGGATAGTGGAAAGCTCATCAACAGTTATTCCAACCAACGAACAGTATCTTCCCAAGATACCATCCGGCTGATCTTTCAGGCGCGCACTGATTTCCGTTTCAGCAAATTTCATAAATAAGTTTTTGCCCGTATGATTTATTTGTAGGTTTAGAGGAGGGCTTCGTAACGTCTATCTGTTAATAATTTCAGAAATGCAACCAGTGCACTAACTCTTCTTTCATCCAGAAATGAACCTGATTCCAATTCCGTAATTGAAATATTAGCAGAAAGCTCTGATTCTCCCCAGCGCTCATTTGTTTCCGGATTTATTTGGGCTACTTCGCTTCTGCTATTGTATTTATTATAAAACTGGATGACCGTCTCCAGTTCTTGGAACACACCATTATGCATATATGGCGCAGTGATGGCGACATTG
The DNA here is from genome assembly GCA_038148435.1 of Gammaproteobacteria bacterium. Lineage (GTDB taxonomy): Bacteria > Pseudomonadota > Gammaproteobacteria > Pseudomonadales > Pseudohongiellaceae > UBA5109. Next base: position 4,018 of record JAYQVM010000080.1, read on the forward strand.
CGTAGGGTTGGCACTTTGAATTTACCGGCTTGGGAGAGGTCATCAACCTGTGGATTGGCCAGCAGACCCTGATCAGTGTGGTCCCCCTCTAAACCATTAGCTGCTCGTAATTGCTGGTTACGCGGGACGCCGATATTGTGATAGCGGTAATTGGAAAATGTCTCACGTTCCGAGCCCGGTAATGTATTTAACTGGTGACACTGGTTACAGTTGGTAAACTGTTCAGAAAAAAACAGGGTCATGCCCAGCTCTTCTTCACGACTCAGTTCATACTCACCACGTAAAAAGCGATCATATTTGGAGTCAAAGGGTGAGAAGAACTCTTGTTGTTCGAAGACGGCAATGCTCTGGGTCATTGCCTCATAAGTGGCATCTACATCAGAAAAAATAGCTTCACCAAAAAGTTCTTTGAAAGCAACCTGATACATTTCACTCTCTTGAAGGCGGTCTACAACAGCTGATTTATCCGCTTGTGCCATTTCAAGCGGATTGAGGGGCGGCTCCCCGGCCTGTGCAGCCAGGTCAGCTGCTCTTCCATCCAGAAACAAGCCGCCGACATAATCGCCCTCACTGTTACGATGAAAGGACGGGATCAACGAAGCATAGGATAGTGTCGGAGCATTACGATCTCCCAAAGAGACCATATCGCCACCGAGCGAAGCTGCCGCGGACACACCATTCCCCCGCCAGTCAGCAAATGCTCTAGCCGGATCATGACAGGTAGCACAGCTTTGAGTACGATCGCGGGAAAGGTTAACGTCAAAAAACAGAACTGCTCCCAGATCTGTCATCCGGGTTTGCCTCAGACTCTCATCATTACTGGCAGCAAAAACTAGCGCCGTAGCCAGCAGGCTGACTAAATAAAAAGCAATTATTCTAAGCATCAAATACTCACCGTTAGATGATTATCCCAGAATAGCCCCCTTAGTTGCTGTTCGTTCGCGATGTTTTCCAGGCTATTTTGCTCAATATCAAAATAGGCTAGCCGTCCTGTTCCTGTACTGAACACGAAACCCTTGCCATAGGCACAGACGCCACAGACATCCCGCGCCCTGAGTTGAGAGAGGAATTCACCATTTTTAGCATCCCAAAAGGTCAGCATATTGGCCCTGGGACAAGAAGCAACGAAATAACGCCCACTGTTATCAAAACAGATGGAGCCGACATATTGCTGCAGTTGTGATTGCACTTGCTCTGGAGCCATTAAGGGTCGAATAGCCTCCCCCCGTCGATGAGTTGCTATCAATGGCACTCTTAAAAAAGGGTCACCTTCAAATTGAACAGCAATTGCAAGCTGGGAAGAGGCATTCACATCAATATGTCGAATACTGGCCTGGTGGTATTCCGACAGCAGTGATTGCATCTCCAGCAATTTGCCGGTTCGCCGCTCAATGTAGACAAGATTGGGCTGCATGATATCAATATTGAGCTTGTCACGTTCGGAGTCGGGGTGCGTACGAATTCCACCATTGGCAATCACCAATGTCTCTTGGTCAGGCATCAACAGTAATTCATGCGGCCCGATTCCATAGCTGTAAAACTCATTGACCCGCTCTAAGGAGCAAGCTGTATGATTAAAGTGCCAGACTCCGATACGACCATGCTCGCCATGCGTGTCATCATAGGCATTTTCGCTCGTATAGAAATATTCACCGTCTGCCGAAAACACGCCATGCCCATAAAAGTGTCGTTGCGGAGCTGCATCCAGTTCCTGCAAGACCGCTCCACTTTGAACCTCACCCAGGAGCATAAACGTGCCTGGGCGCCTGGCAATTGTCACATAGTGCTGCTTCTCAGGGTGCAGTACAACGTCATGGGCACGCTCGGGAAGGCGATGGCTGTAAAGCTCTTCAAACTGATTGTCCCTGATGGTGAAGGCCTTCACCCAGTGACTGCTATCACTGTCTGAAGCGGCACTTAAAAAAACCGCTCTTTCAGAACCCTGGGGGATAGCAAACGCAGGCCCTGCAGCACCCAGAAGGGTCAGTGTCAGAAAAGAACGTCGATGCATGTGCACAGCAGACATGAGCGCTAGTCTCCATCAAGACTGTTGAAGCCAAGGTAAAGATCTGTTTGTTTCAGGGCATTTTCAAAGGCCTCATGCAGTGTATCGATTTGAGCATGAACAGTTTGCAGACGCTCATAATTGACTTCACTGCCCTGAGCAGAGGTCATGTTATCGGGCGCCTCGGCAAGCGTCGTATTCAACGCTTCAAAGGCTATGATGATAGCCTCTACATCGTCCGTATAGAATGCTTCCATGTAGGCCATAAACAGGGCTTGCAGTGCCTTTATATTGGTTTTGATATTTGCCAAGGAATGCTGTGAGCGCCAGGACTCGGCATTGCGTGGACGTACTCGGGAATAATTCTCCCCGATAATGGGTAACAGTTTCTGATCACGAATTTTACTGAGGGATTCCTGCAAGGCCTTGAGAAACTCAATACTGAGATCCTCGGCATCTTCAAAGACGCCACCGGAATCAGGCTGTATCACCACCTGCCGATATTCATCCAGCCAGCGCTCAAGTACTCCGCTGCTGATCTCATTAATATTTATCGCAATCATTTCAGTCAGTGGGCACAGGTAATCGTTGTTCTGGTAATCGCTAAGAGCCATGTCGGCATAGAGCAAGCGCTCCAGCGCCTGCAGCCCCTGAATACCAACACTCTGACGGGAAAAACTATCAGTATTGAGTATCCCAGGATTTGCAGCACTAATCACTGCATCCAGTTGTCGACCACTGGTACCACGCTCATCGGGCCAATACTGTATTCGAAAATTCCAATTGAAATAGGTAATGGGGCCGAACTGAATGTGCTGGATGGACTGCCAAGTATCCATCATGCTGAGGTATGCAGCCTGCAGCTGCCTGAGTGAATCTGCTGCTGGCAATTTGCAAAAATTGACACTAGCCTCCTGCAAGTCTATCGATGCTGTCTGAAGGCTTTCATAAGCCGGAATGACCAGCTCATCAGTAACCTTTAGATTGATCTGAGTCCAGGCTTCGTCACTAGTAATCAGGTTCTGTGCCTGCACCGTCTGAGTGACAGTGAACCCTAAGTAAAGCCAGCTTCGCAGAACCTTCATCATGGCCTCCTTATAAACTCTGTAAAAACTCAATGATATCGTCACGCTCTGCAACTGGCAGAGCCATGAATGCCTGCTTTGCCTGCTCAGCTTCTCCACCATGCCAGATAATGGCTTCAAGCAGACTTCTCGCTCTACCATCATGCAGATAGTGTTGTTCCGGGTTTTGCACCTGATTGGAAAGTCCCCACAAGGGTGCAGTTCGCCATTCTGCTGACTGGGTATTGCCCATGTTGTCAGCCAGCGCCTCTCCCATGTCATGCAGTAATAAGTCGGAATAGGGATTCACACTACCAATATTGAATTCCCCAGCATGACAGGCGGCGCATCCTATTTGATTGAACATTGCTTCCCCCGGTAATATCACGATGCTGCTGAGCGGAGCCGGTATTTGTCTGACGAAATTGACCAGCGCATAAAAACCTTCGATACCAAGTTCCATATCATCATCTTCCTGCGAGGCTCCATGAGCCATTCGCAAACAGACCTGTTGGGTGGAAGTGCAATCCGCATAAGGGTCAGGATAAAGCGTTGAACTGATGCCAATATCCAGACTAAGGGCCTGGCCTACCTGCTCACTCAAGGAATCCAGTTCACCTTTCCAGCCAAAACGCCCTGCCCCAGGGCGTCCTGAAATACCGTCATTATCACGATCATTGGGATCGGCGCCAGCGAGAATATCAAAGTAAGGAATGTTAGCAATGATGCCTATACCTGCTAG
>JAYQVM010000081.1:0-7796 GCA_038148435.1 Gammaproteobacteria bacterium
ACGAAGTGCGTGTCCATTACCATGGCACTATGATTGATGGGACTGTCTTTGATAGCTCGGTCGATCGTGGTGAGCCTATCAGTTTTCCACTGGATGGTGTTATTGCCGGTTGGACTGAAGGTCTACAGCTAATGCAGGTTGGTGATAAGTATCGCTTTTTTATTCCGTCTGAGCTGGCCTATGGTGCCAATGGTGCTGGGCCAATCCCGCCATATTCAACCCTGATTTTTGATGTGGAACTGCTGGGCATCGAATAAGCGGTATTTATCAAGATGAGCAGTAATATTAGCCTTAATACGGGCTTGTGTGATTTCCTTAGGCAATCACCAACACCTTTCCATGCTGTTAAAAACATCAGTGAAAGCTTGCAGGCTGCAGGCTTTCAAGCCCTATCTGAGGGTGATGTCTGGCAACTTGAAGCCGATAACGCTTATTATGTCACGCGTAATGCTTCTTCGGTAATTGCTTTTCGCACAGGGTCTGGGAATCCGGTAGAACAGGGTTTCCACATGATCGGCACGCACACCGACAGTCCCTGCCTGAAAGTCAAACCTGAGGCGGGGTTTGTTAGTGCTGGCTATGCCCAGCTGGGTGTCGAAGTTTATGGCGGAGTCCTGATGAATCCCTGGTTTGATCGTGACCTTTCACTGGCAGGCCGGGTGAATTATGAAGACAGTGCAGGCCTGATAAAGGCTGTTCTGATCGATTTTCAGAAGGCCATTGCAACGATTCCCAGTTTGGCTATACACCTGGACCGTGAAGCCAACAAGAGTCGTTCCATCAATGAGCAGAAACATCTGCCGCCGGTTCTGATGCAGCTTAATGACAAGCAAAAGCATTTCAATTTTTCCGATTTTTTGCTGTTCTACCTGCAGGATGAGCTTGGCCTGTCCGATGTCGAGCAGGTATTGGGCTTTGAGTTGAGTTTGTATGACACGCAAGCTCCTGCACTCATTGGTCTAAAGGGTGAGTTTCTCGCTTCAGCTCGTCTGGATAACTTACTCAGCTGTTATGTCGGACTTCAAGCCCTGCTTGACGCTGAGGGAGAGCTGCCTAGTTTGCTGGTTTGTACCGATAACGAAGAGGTTGGCAGTATTTCACTTGCCGGTGCAGCCGGCTCATTTCTGGAAGCCGTACTTGAACGAATCGCCGAGAGCTTCTCGCTAGATAAAAAACAGGAAGCCAAGCGACGCATGCTGGAACATTCCATGTTGCTTTCTGTTGATAATGCGCACGGGATTCACCCTAATTTCATGGATCGCCATGACCAGCAACACGGCCCCATACTGAATCAAGGGCCTGTGTTAAAAGTGAATGCCAATCAGCGTTATGCCACAACCAGTGAGAGCAGCGCACGCTTTAAAAGCTATTGTAAAAAAGCGGAAGTTCCCCTGCAGAGTTTTGTGGTGCGGACCGATATGGCCTGTGGTTCTACTATTGGGCCGATTGTGGCTGCCGAGCTTGGTATCAAAACTCTCGATGTCGGTGTGCCAACCTTTGGTATGCATTCAATTCGGGAACTGGCAGGCAATCAAGATATCAGATATTTGCTGTCAGCTTTACAGGCTTATCTAAGTCGCTAGATCTTTCTGACGTTTTAAATTCCGAATCAAAAAACGGATCGGATGCAGCGCAGCCACCATCTGCCGTGTTAGCGGCAGCGGGCTGCCAGTGATGATTCCTGCTAGATAGGCGGCGCTTAGTGGTGTACTGCTCAGGGCATGCGAGCCATGGGCAAGGTTGATGAATAGACCCGGTTGCAGAATGGCTTCCTCGGTATTAGTGCCACGGGCATTACGGCTTAGATCGCTGTAGCGTTCCTGACAGTTCTGATAGTGTTCGACTGGGCCAAGTAAGGGCAGATAATCGGGGCTGCTACAGCGTATTCCACCGCGACTATTTAGCGGTCGTTCTGACTGCAGTTCCTCGACCAGATCAGGACTGATTTCCTGCAACAAGTTGAGGTTTTCCTTGATACCCTTATCCACACTCATGTATTCGTAATCGGTTGCCATGTTTAGGCCGCCAACTAGAAGTTTATGCTCATGGTGGGGTAATAAGTAGCCTCTACCACTGATAATGCATTTGAGTTCAGCTGCTGCGGGTCTAGCGTATTCATCAAGCTGGCCGAAATTCTTCAGCAATGGATAGTGGCATGTTTGTGTAAAACTAAGGGCGTCGTGACTGTTGGCAATTATCAGTATCGGAGCGCTGGCGATAGGCCCGGAAGACCCCATGACTTGCCAGGCATGATCCTGATAGGCCAGTTCGAGGGCTTCCTGTTCTAGTTGGACCTTAATGTTCGGATCTTTAAGATAAGCCTGGCACAATGCCTGCGGATTGAGTGAGACTGACTGAGGAAAGTAAAGGCCGCCCTGTTGTAGGGTGATGCCGCTCACCTGACTGGCGGCATGTGCATCAAGCAAGCGTGTAAGTTCTTTCAGGCAGGGGCTTGCATGAAGTTTTTGTTGACGTTTTTGCTGCTGCTCGTCCAGAGCGAGATGCAGGTGCCCGCTGCTAGACCAATCCAATGAAGCGCTTTCAGAAAGCTGGCGGTAATGGTTCATTGCGTACAGAAATGCCTGTAGGTAGAAATTGTCAGTAACAGCGGGTTCCAGCGAAACCCGGCATGAAACAACACCTCGATTATTACCGGACGCGCCACCAGCGATAGAGCGCTGGCGCTCAATTACAGTAGGCTGCCAACCGGCTTTGGCCAGAGCGTGGGCGGTTGAACAGCCAGCCAGACCGGCACCGATGATCAGTGCAGTTTTTGTTTTACTCTTTATTCTTGAAGGCAGGGTATAGCAATCTGTCTTGTAAGCCTCATGTGCAAGGATACCCTGAAAAACAGCTTTGAGCATATGGCGTTTTCGGCCAAAGCCCTTAACTCTCTGTACAGTAAACCGGGATTCATGCAGGGCATGTTTAATAGTTGCAGCAGCGCTATAGGTGCTTAGTGAGCAGTCAGTTTTGCTTAATGCCGCCACTGTCTGACACAGGTCTTTTTGCCACAGTTCCGGGTTTTTTGCTGGAGAAAAACCGTCAAGAAACCAGCAGTCCACGCGAAAGCCATTTTTCTGCATGATTCGTCTGAGTTGTTCCCGGGCATCACCGTATAATAAGTTCAGTGTAACCCTGTATTTGCCAAAGCTGAACTCGCGCTGGTGTATGCCGGGGCACAGTGCTGGCATGTTATCAAGTAAAGCTGGGCTGAATTTATCCAGTTCAGGGAAAAGCTTTAGCAGGCGTTTCAGGTCATCGCTCTGGAAAGGGTGTAATTCACTGGCGAGGTAATGCAGGCGTGAAGTTTCTGGTGCTGTGTTGCACCAGAGTCTGCAGCAATTTAAAAAATTGATGCCGGCACCAAAACCCAGTTCCGCTATGGTGAAGTCTTCGCTCTCAATTTTCTGCCAACGCTCCGCTAGCTTATTGGCCTCCAGGAATACATGTGTGCTTTCTTCCAGTGCCAGGCCCTCGGAGTAATAAACATCTTCGTAATCCAGCGAGTAGGGGTAGCCATTTTCCTGCCAGCGAATTCTGGCGGGAGAGACGTCGGATAAGTGTTTATTGCTTGGCATTGACGGCAAGCTGAATGAGACGATACTGACCAGGCTGCAATCTATCTAAATGCCAATTTCCAATCTTAAATCGTATCAGCCGTAAGGTAGGGAAACCGACAGCTGCAGTCATGCGCCTGACCTGCCGGTTTCTTCCCTCACGGATGGATAGGCTTAACCAGGAGGTGGGGATGTACTTGCGTTGCCGAATCGGTGGATCTCTTGGCCAGATGTCCGGCTGTGCAATAAGCGCTGCCTCGGCCCTGTCAGTCATGCCATCCTTTAAGCGGACACCATGACGCAGATTTTGCAGTGCGTTTTCATCTATTTCTCCTTCGACCTGAACCCAGTAATGTTTTTGCATTTTTTGAGCAGGATGTGAAATCCGATGTTGCAATTGACCGTCATCCGTCAGCAGGAGCAAGCCTTCCGAGTCTCTGTCGAGTCTTCCAGCAGGATATACATTTTGAATAGGGATAAAGTTGGCAAGCGTCAGCCGTTTTTTACCCATCTGAGTTTCATCTCTAAACTGGCTTAGAACATTAAAAGGTTTATTGAATAGAATCAACTGACTCATCAACCAATGATAGCAGTTTGCTTAAAACTTAGGTGAGAGCCCGAAAACAGCTTCATAAGGCTTCCGAAAGAAGGAAATCAGAGAGAGGTGGACAGGGCAAAGCAGAGGGCTGGCTTATTGATCTGCGGGGTCCTTGACGGATTCGTTTACAGCTTCATCAGGTTCTGCAGCAAGAACATTATCGGGTGCGGTAACGCCGCTGTTGCTGGTGGCTGCTTCTATAATTTCAACGTGGCCCTCCAAGGGCATGATATTTGCAGCATGCAATCCTTTTGGACCGTCAACGATGTCGAATGAGACATTCTGGCCGGCTTTAAGGGTTTTATAACCTTCCATGCCAATAGAAGAATAGTGAGCAAATAAATCACCGCCACCGTCATCTGGTAAAATAAATCCGAAGCCTTTTGCATTATTAAACCACTTAACTTGACCAGTACTCATACATGACCTGCCTTGTGTCTAACTATTTTTTCTTTAATTCTAATTAATAATGAAACTTTACTTCATATAACTCCTTTGGAAAATTAAGTCAATTTTAATTGTGTAAAAATTTTGAAATATCAAATACTAGTCATGATTTTAGCAATAAAGAGTTTTTTTGGGCCAAGGACACATTGTTTTATCAAGAGCCATGGTATAGTTAAGTTGGTAATAAAGTTTCGTCTCAACAGCAATTCAGACTTCTAATATCGAGCAATTTGCTATAAACAAATCATGAATGAACACGATGTATTAATCGACAATGAAAGTGAAGACAAACAAGAAAATAACAAAGTTAATGGCAGCTGATGACGGGATTGAGCGCGAGGGCAATATCAGCGAAGCGCTTGCGCCTGAGGCATTAAAAGTAAAGCCTCCACCGCTTTATAGAGTTATTCTGTTGAATGATGATTACACGCCGATGGAATTTGTAGTTCAGGTGCTTTGCCAGTTTTTTTCCATGAACGTTGAAACAGCAACAGCAGTAATGTTGAAGGTTCATACGGAAGGCAAGGGTGTTTGCGGTGTATTTCCCAAGGAGATCGCTGAAACCAAGGCTGTGCTCGTTAATGAATATGCGCGCGAATTGGAACACCCGCTATTATGTGATATTGAAATTGATAATGACTCTTTATAATTTTTTTGATAAAGAGTCTTCTCCTGCGGATTAACCCTATGTTTAGCAAAGAACTTGAATATACATTGAACAGAGCATTCAAAGAAGCCCGACAGAAACGCTATGAGTTTCTGACGCTGGAGCATTTATTGCTGGCTTTATTGGAAGATACGAGTGCCCGTGAAATCCTACTTGCCTATGATGCTGATCTGGAAGAATTGCGTGAAGATCTTCAACAGCATCTGGATTTATATGTGCCGACCATGACAGAAGTGGGTAGTGATAAAAAAGATATACAGCAAACCCTAAGTTTTCAGCGTGCCATGCAGCGGGCAGTGTTTCATGTGCAGTCTTCCGGTCGGCAGGAAGTCAGTGGAGCGAATGTGCTTGTGGCCATATTTAGTGAAAAGGAAAGCCATGCTGTTTATTTCATGAACAAGCAGGGCATTACCCGTGGACATGTGGTTAACTATATAACCCATGGTTCGATCGAAAAACCAGGGTTAAGTCATGATGAGCAGACTGAAATTCAGCCTGATTCCCAGGGAGACGAAGTGGGCTCCGGTCCGCTGGAAAGTTTTGCGCAAAATCTAAATGAACTCGCTCGCAAGGGGCAAATTGATCCACTGATTGGTAGGGCCATTGAAGTTGAACGAGTTGTGCAGGTACTCTCCAGGAGACGAAAAAACAACCCACTTTTCGTTGGTGAATCCGGTGTCGGTAAAACAGCCATTGCAGAGGGATTGGCCAAGCAAATCGTCGATGAAGAAGTTCCAGAAGTGCTCAAGGAAAGCACTATATACTCGCTTGATATGGGCACCTTGCTGGCAGGAACAAAGTACCGCGGTGATTTTGAAAAAAGGTTTAAGGCTCTTCTGGCAGAACTAAGCAAGGATGAACATGCCATTTTGTTTATAGATGAAATTCATACCATCATAGGTGCCGGAGCAGCATCTGGTGGTGTCATGGATGCATCCAACCTCCTGAAACCACTACTTACATCAGGACGCTTGCGCTGTATCGGTTCGACTACCTACCAGGAGTATCGTGGAATTTTTGAGAAAGACCGGGCACTTTCTCGACGCTTCCAGAAAATCGACATCAGTGAGCCCAATGTTGAAATAACTTATCAGATATTGAAGGGGCTCAAATCCCGTTATGAGAAGCATCATAATTTGAGATATAGCAATAAGGCCTTGAAAGCAGCAGCTGAACTGGCAGATCGTTATATCAATGACCGCTTCATGCCCGACAAGGCCATCGATATCATTGATGAAGCCGGTGCTTATCAAAATCTACAGCCCAGCAGTAAACGTAAAAAACTGATATCTGTTAGTGATATTGAACGTGTGGTTTCTCAGATTGCTCGCATACCTGAGAAAAATGTTTCGGCCTCTGACAAAACCCTGCTCAAGGATCTTGAAAAAAATCTGAAGCTGGTAGTCTTTGGTCAGAATTCAGCAATTGAAGCGCTGGCATCTTCGATTAAATTGTCTCGTGCGGGTTTGCGTGAAGGAGATAAACCTATTGGATCCTACCTATTTTCCGGTCCGACCGGGGTTGGAAAAACTGAGATCACTAAACAGCTGGCTAAAATCATGGGGGTTGAGCTGCTGCGCTATGACATGTCTGAATACATGGAGCGACATACAGTATCACGTCTGATCGGAGCACCTCCTGGCTATGTGGGATTTGACCAGGGTGGCTTGTTGACGGAAGAAGTTAGCAAGCACCCTCATTCTGTAGTACTGTTAGATGAAATAGAAAAAGCCCATCCCGATGTGTTCAATCTGCTACTGCAGGTGATGGATCATGGTGTTCTTACTGATAATAACGGCCGCCAGACCGATTTTAGAAATGTGGTATTGATCATGACGACCAATGCCGGTGCGCGGGAAATGAGCCGTAACTCTATTGGGTTTTCAAAGCAGGATCACACTTCGGATGGCATGGAAATCATCAAGAAAATGTTCACGCCTGAATTCAGAAATCGCCTAGATGCGATTATCCCCTTTAGCCCTCTCGACAATATTGTGATTCGCACTGTGGTGGATAAATTTCTCATGGAGCTACAGGTGCAGCTGGATGAAAAGCAGGTCAGCTTGCATGTGAATGATGAGGCGATTGACTGGTTTGTCGAGCGTGGCTATGACCAGAAAATGGGCGCCCGTCCAATGTTGCGCCTCATCCAGTCAGAGATCAAAAAGCCGCTGGCTGAAGATATTCTTTTTGGAAAGCTGATACATGGTGGAGATGTACAGGTATTCGTAAAAGATAGCCGGATTGAGCTGGAGATCGAATCCTCTCAAAAGGCTGTTAAAGCGCTAAGAAAAAACAGTAAAACCTTGAATGATATGCATGCTCAGTAAAGGCTGGTTTTAGCGGGCGCGGTAAGTGATACGACCCTTGCTCAAATCATAAGGTGTCATTTCAACGGTGACTTTGTCGCCGGTTAGTATTCGAATGTAGTTCTTGCGCATTTTGCCGGAAATATGGGCAGTCACCACGTGACCGTTTTCCAGTTTTACGCGAAACATGGTATTCGGCAGGGTATCAATAACCT
>JAYQVM010000082.1:0-476 GCA_038148435.1 Gammaproteobacteria bacterium
TTTTTTACGATACCGAGTCTTATACCTGTTGGGTGTACTTTTTGCCCCATGTTTACCCCTTTTCTATTAATTAGCGCTTTCGTCAGCCACTTTCACGGTTATGTGGCAGTAACGTTTCAAAATACGGTCAGCACGCCCTTTTGAGCGAGGACGAATTCGTTTTAACGTGGTTCCTTCATCCACAAAAATGGTAGACACACGAAGCTCATCAATATCTAGACCTTCATTATGCTCAGCATTCGCAATAGCAGAGTTCAGTACTTTTTTTATCAAGTCTGCTCCCTTCTTCGAGCTGAAGGTCAGCAATTCCAGCGCTTCTTCGACACCCAGGCCACGAATCTGGTCTGCGACCAGTCGTGCTTTTTGCGCGCTTAGGTTTGCACCTCTAAGTTTCGCTGTCACTTCCATTTTTTTCTGACCTCAAATACCTGAATCTTTAAATAAACCTTATCGGGCTTTCTTATCTGCTGCATGAC
>JAYQVM010000082.1:486-7783 GCA_038148435.1 Gammaproteobacteria bacterium
GAATTGGCACATGCTGACGCCCGTTATGTATCGCAATCGTCAAACCCAACATTTCCGGAGAAATCATGGAACGTCTTGACCATGTTTTAATCGGCTTTCTGTCGTTTTTTTCAGCGGCCACCTGCACTTTTTTTAACAAATGCAAATCAATAAAGGGGCCTTTTTTTAACGATCTCGGCACTGTTAGCTCCTATCTATGCTTAATTAGCGGTTTGAATTTCGACGGCGAATAATCATGCCATCAGTACGCTTATTAGTTCTTGTTTTATAACCTTTTGTCGGAGTCCCCCAAGGTGAGACTGGATGTCGGCCACCGGACGTACGACCCTCACCTCCACCATGCGGATGATCAACTGGGTTCATGGCAACACCACGAACCGTCGGCCTTACTCCACGCCAGCGTTTGGCGCCGGCTTTACCAAGAGAGCGCAAGCTGTGCTCACTATTGCTAACCTGACCCATGGTTGCTCGGCAATCAGCCAGTACTTTACGCATTTCACCAGAGCGCAGACGAAGGGTTGCATAATTTCCTTCTCTAGCCACCAGCTGCACTGATGTACCAGCACTGCGGGCTAGCTGGGCGCCACGCCCTGGCTTCATTTCTACACAATGAATAGTGCTACCAACCGGAATATTATTCAGGGGCAAACAGTTGCCAGGTTTCATCGGAACAGCAGTTCCGGAAAGGAGTTTGTCGCCGGCTTCAACTTTAGCCGGCGCAATAATGTAACGCCTTTCACCATCTGCATATTTCAAAAGAGCAATATTAGCACTGCGATTTGGATCATATTCCAGGCGCTCTACGATTGCCGGTATATTGTCTTTGTCACGGCGGAAATCGATGATGCGGTATTTCTGCTTGTGACCACCACCAGCATGACGGCGGGTGATACGGCCAAGATTGTTACGACCCCCATTTTTCGTTTTCTTTTCAAGCAGCGGCGAATAAGGCTGGCCTTTGTGCAAGTCGGGATTAACGACCTTTACCACAAAGCGGCGGCCTGCTGAAGTAGGTTTACTTTTTACAACTGCCATACTCTTCTCCTACCCTCTTTGCACCATTAGGCCAGATCAGCAAAGTCAATTTCCTGACCCTGCTCAAGTCTGACATAAGCTTTTTTCCAATCAGACCGGCTACGCAATTTGCCGCGTGCAGTACGCTTGGTTTTTCCTTTTACTTTAATGACCTGTACATCTTTCACCTCAACATCAAACAAGCTTTCAACAGCCTCCTTGATTTCAGGTTTGGTGGCATCCAGCGCCACCTTGAAAGTCACTTGATTATTCTCTTCGGCAATAATGGAGGCTTTTTCTGAAATATGCGGTCCGCGAATTATGCTTAATAATCTTTCCTTGTTCATGCCAGCATCCCCTCCACTTTTTTCAGGGCCGGAACTGTCATGAGCACCTTGTCAAAACCAATCAGACTGACAGGATCAACCGCTGTCGCATCACGCACATCAACTTTGTAAAGATTGCGTGATGCCAGATACAGGTTCTTGTCTACTTCATCACTGATAATCAGAACATCCTTGAGATCAAATTCAGACAGCTTCTGAACCAGTGCCTTGGTTTTATGATTATCCAGCGTGAAATCATCAACGACCAGGAGGCGTTCCTGACGGATTAATTCGGAAAGAATGCAGCGCAAGGCGCCGCGATACATTTTTTTGTTAATTTTCTTGGAGTGATCCTGGGGTCTGGCGGCAAAAGTGACACCACCGGAACGCCAGATCGGACTGCGTGTTGTACCGGAACGTGCACGACCTGTGCCTTTCTGACGCCAGGGTTTCTTGCCACCACCACTGACTTCAGAGCGGGTAAGCTGTTTTACGGAACCCTGTCTGGCACCTGCCATATAGGTTACCACGACTTGATGCACAAGGCTCTCATTAAACTCCTTGGCAAAGCTCTCATCCGATACGCTGACTGTTTTACTGGTCTTCTTACCAGGTGCTGCAACACTAATATCCATTGCTTACCCCCTGGAAGTCTTGACTTTGATTGCTGGAGAAATAATCACATCTGCTCCTGTAGCACCAGGTATTGCACCTTTGATCATGATAAGGTTATTTTCGGCATCAATCTGGATGATTTCCAGGCCCTGCGTGGTTACTTTCTCACTGCCCATATGTCCGGACATTTTCTTGCCTTTCCAGACACGACCTGGAGTCTGACACTGTCCGATAGATCCCGGTGCTCGGTGTGACAATGAGTTACCATGAGTGGCATCCTGCATGTGGAAGTTATGGCGCTTAATAGCGCCCTGAAAGCCCTTACCCTTGGAAGTGCCGGTAACATCTACGAGTTGACCTGACCTAAACTTCTCGACGGTTAATTCTGAACCTGCAGCAAAAGCCTGCTCTTCTATTTCAGCAGTATCCAGACGGAATTCCCAGAGACCACGGCCAGCATCGACACCAGCCTTGCCATAATGACCAGCTTCAGCCTTGGATACATGAGATGCCTTGACAGAACCTGACGTTACCTGGATGGCACTATAACCATCAGCCTCAACGGTTTTGATTTGCGTGACACGGTTGGGGAGAACTTCCACAACCGTTACGGGTACAGAAGACCCGGTTTCGGTGAAAATGCGAGTCATCCCGCTTTTTCGCCCGACTAAGCCAATCGACATTTTAATAACCTCATCGTGTATGGGGCTTTAACCCACTATGGCTGCTTACGCATTCCACCATGTTTTGTTTGTATCCCCACTTCAGGAGGACGATACTTGTTGTATTTAAAGTGCCAGCTTTCTGAACAGCAGACACTTACTGCGAAGCTTGCTAATCACTAGCCTAGGCTGATCTGTACTTCCACGCCTGCTGCCAGATCAAGCTTCATGAGAGCATCAACGGTTTTTTCCGTGGGCTCTAAAATATCTAGGAGACGCTTGTGTGTTCTGATTTCATACTGGTCGCGCGCATCTTTGTTCACATGCGGTGAAATCAACACAGTAAAACGTTCTTTACGGGTCGGCAAAGGAATGGGGCCTTTCACCTGAGCACCTGTACGCTTGGCCGTATCAACGATCTCGAGCGTCGACTTGTCGATCAAGCCATGATCAAAGGCTTTGAGCCTAATTCTAATTCGCTGGTTTTGCATGCGACCAACATCTCCTATCTATTTTTTAAAGAACTTTTCCATACAGAGAACAGGGCTTAACCTTTCCACCGCGAAAAAAGAGCGCAAATTGTAAGGATGGGACCACCCACTGTCAAGCATTACAGGGGCCCATACTAAAATATTAGTTATCTGGAACCTGCTTGTTCACTGCCTTTTAAGCAATAGCCCAGTTTGCTGCTCCAACCCGTCTAAAGGAATTCGGCCGGTACAAAAAAGCCCTCCTGAGGAGGGCTTTTTTCGTCCAAAGGCTGCTCTAATCAGGCCTTACCCTGATCAATAATACTTTCTGCCACATTATTCGGAACTTCTGCATATTTCTCAAATTCCATGGTGTAGGTAGCACGGCCCTGAGTCGCTGAGCGCAAATCCGTTGAATAACCGAACATTTCAGACAGCGGCACTTCGGCGTTAATAATCTTGCCACTTGCAGAGTCGTCCATACCCTGCACAATGCCACGACGCCGGTTCAGGTCTCCCATCACATCACCCATGTATTCTTCAGGTGTCACCACCTCGACTTTCATCATGGGCTCCAGCAAGGCAGCGTCCGCCTGGCGTGCACCAGCTTTTAACGCCATGGATCCGGCAATCTTGAAGGCCATCTCGGAAGAGTCGACATCATGGAAGGAACCATCAAACAGGGTGACTTTCATGGCCAGCAGGGGGTAACCCGCCAGACAGCCGTTCTGCATCTGGTCCTGCACACCCTTGTCCACAGCCGGGATGTATTCCTTGGGAATGGCGCCACCAACAATCGCATTAACAAATTCGTATTCCGCATCTGCCGGCAGTGGCTCTAGTCGTAACCAGACATGGCCATACTGACCACGACCACCAGACTGTTTGACATGCTTGCCTTCAATTTCAACAGTTTTACGAATGGTTTCGCGATAGGCTACCTGCGGCTTACCGATATTCGCTTCGACATTGAATTCACGTCGCATGCGATCTACCAGAACCTCCAGATGCAGCTCACCCATACCAGAAATGATGGTCTGACCGGATTCTTCATCTGTCTCAACACGGAAAGATGGATCTTCCTGGGCCAGTTTACCTAAAGCAATACCCATTTTTTCCTGGTCGGCTTTGGTCTTAGGCTCAACAGCTACAGAGATAACCGGCTCTGGGAAATCCATTTTTTCCAGGGTAATCTGCTTGTTCTCATCGCACAGGGTTTCACCTGTCGTCACATCTTTCAGGCCAATGGCAGCGGCAATATCACCGGCCAATACTTCCTTGATCTCTTCACGTGAATTGGCGTGCATCTGCACCATACGGCCAACACGTTCACGTTTGCCCTTGACCGGATTGTAGACTGAATCACCGGAATTCAATTTACCCGAGTATACTCGGAAGAAGGTCAGGGTGCCGACGAAAGGATCGGTCGCAATTTTGAAAGCCAGCGCAGAGAAAGGAGCGTCGTCTTTGGATTCTCGCGTATCTACAGTTTCACCATCTTCCAGAACACCCTGAATTGCCTTAACCTCAGTCGGAGAGGGCAGGTACTCAACCACCGCATCCAGCATGGCCTGCACCCCTTTATTCTTGAATGCTGAACCACAAAGTGTCGGCACAATCTCATTGGCCAGGGTACGCAGACGCAAGCCTTGCTTGATTTCGGATTCAGAAAGTTCACCACCTTCCAGGTATTTGTCCATCAGTTCTTCGTTGGCTTCAGCTGCAGCTTCCACTAGCTCTTCACGCCATTTTACGCACTCGGCGAGCATTTCATCTGGAATCTCTTCATAGGTAAACGTGGTGCCCTGGTCTTCTTCACTCCACAGAATCTCTTTCATCTTGACCAGGTCGATCACACCCTTGAATTCATCCTCGGCACCAATTGCCAACTGAATCGGTACAGGTTTTGCGCCGAGGCGATCCTTCATCTGCTGAACAACTTTAAGAAAGTTGGCACCGGCGCGGTCCATTTTATTCACAAAAACTAGTCGCGGAACCTCATAACGATTGGCCTGACGCCACACCGTTTCAGTCTGAGGCTGCACCCCGGAGCTTGCACAAAGTACGACCACGGCACCATCCAGCACTCGCAAAGAACGCTCTACTTCAATGGTAAAGTCAACGTGTCCAGGAGTATCAATAATATTGACGCGGTATTCATCAAACTGCTGATCCATGCCTTTCCAGAAACAGGTTGTGGCAGCAGAGGTAATGGTAATACCACGCTCTTGCTCTTGCTCCATCCAGTCCATGACCGCCGCGCCATCATGCACCTCACCAATTTTATGAGAAATACCAGTGTAAAACAGAACGCGCTCGGTCGTCGTTGTTTTTCCAGCATCCACGTGGGCGCAAATACCAATATTGCGATAACGATTAATCGGGGTTTTCCTAGCCACAGTCCGGACCTCAATCTATAAGTAGGTTAGTTAAATTCTTGCGAAAAATCAGAATCGGAAATGCGAGAAGGCCTTGTTAGCCTCTGCCATACGATGCACGTCTTCACGTTTCTTGACAGCTGAGCCACGTCCTTCGGCAGCATCTAGGATTTCCCCGGCTAGACGCAGGACCATGGACTTTTCACCACGGCTGCGGGAATGTTCAACCAGCCATCGCATGGCAAGAGCATTTCGGCGCTCAGGCCTGACTTCCACTGGAACCTGATAGGTAGCACCACCGACACGGCGGGATTTCACCTCGACCAGCGGAGCAATATTTTCCAATGCTGTCTCAAAAGCTTCCAGTGCGTCACCTTTGGATTTTTCGGCAACAGCATCTAGTGCCCCATAGACAATTTTCTCAGCCACAGACTTCTTACCATCAACCATGACATGGTTCATGAACTTAGCGAGTGTTTTATTTCCATATTTGGGATCTGGCAGGACTTCGCGCTTGGCGACAACTCTTCTTCTTGGCATGATTTCCTCTCTTCAGGTTTATACAGGATTAAGCCGCCTGGCTCACCTGTCCTTACTTTATGAAAGTAAAAGTAGTTTATTTAGGGCGTTTGGTTCCGTATTTAGATCGACCCTGTTTACGGTCAGATACACCAGAAGTATCCAGACTACCCCTGACGGTATGATAGCGTACCCCTGGCAAGTCTTTTACCCTACCCCCGCGAATAAGCACCACCGAGTGCTCTTGGAGATTATGACCCTCACCACCGATATAAGAAGTGACTTCATAGGCATTGGTCAGTCGTACACGGCAAACTTTACGCAAGGCCGAATTCGGCTTTTTGGGCGTAGTCGTGTAAACACGTGTGCAAACGCCTCGGCGCTGAGGACAACCTTGTAATGCTGGGACGTCACTTTTCTCAACTTTACTTCTTCTTGGCTTGCGAACCAGTTGGTTGACGGTTGCCATTCATTTCTCCTACTCGACTTAACATACTTTTGCGTTTAGACAAAAGAGGCGCGATTTTAAATAGCTGCCTCTGTATAGTCAACTTTGTCCTGTATAAATCCTTGCTGGAACTGACTCTACAGGCCTGGCAAGGATATTAATACAGCCTTATTCTTCTGCTTCACTGACAAAGCTGAAATCAACTTCTGATCTCAGAGCCTCACTCAGTGCCGCCTCTACTTCACTGGCAGAAACACTCTCATTTTCTTCTTCCACAGCGCGGCGAGCCTCGGCCTGCAAGCGACGGTTATCGTGATAAGCCAGTCCGGTACCGGCCGGAATCAAACGACCAACCACAACGTTTTCTTTCAGACCCTGCAGGAAGTCTTCCTTGCCGGTCACTGCCGCTTCGGTCAATACACGCGTTGTTTCCTGGAAAGATGCAGCTGATATGAAAGATTCGGTCGCCAGTGATGCCTTGGTAATACCCAAGAGAACACGCTCAAACTTAGCCGGCTCCTTGCCTTCAGCACGCAGTTTTTCATTTTCTAGTCTGACGCGGATGTATTCAACTTGCTCACCCTTGATGAAGGGCGAATCTCCCATCTCAAGAATTTCAGCCTTACGCAACATCTGACGCACAATAACTTCAATGTGCTTGTCATTAATGCGCACACCCTGCAGACGATAAACATCCTGCACTTCATTGACGATGTATTGGGCCAGAGCCTCAACACCTTTCAACCGCAGAATATCGTGCGGGCTGGGTGGACCATCTGAAACCACCTCACCTTTTTCGATAAACTCACCCTCGAATACCGCCATCTGGCGCCATTTTGGGATTAGCACTTCATAATTATCACTA
>JAYQVM010000083.1:0-7747 GCA_038148435.1 Gammaproteobacteria bacterium
CAAGCGGTTTTTGCCTCTGCTGAAAAGCAGGATTTTCCACAATTTCCTGAATGAGCGTCATAAAACGATAATCGTCAGTCGCAGCGTTCCTGACCACATCTCTTACCATCGGCATATCTTCAGCTACAATGCCTCGTCCCAAGGCATAAGTCATCAATTTTTCAGTCACCAAGCCGACGAACACATCAGGTTTGCTAAGAATGGCCTCACTCAAGGCTCTTGGACTGTCGACTGGGGTGCCGTCTGCCAGAATGCCAGCAGAATCGACAGCCATACCGGATAATTCAACATCGCGCCATTTGCCAACCACATCAAAATTTTCTAGTGCAAATCCGATTGGGTCCAAATTACGATGACATGAATTACAGACAGGATCTTCTCGATGTCTTTCCAGTCGTTCACGTACTGTCATGGGTGCAGCACCCGCTTCTTCATTAAGGGCTGTATCAACATCATCAGGTGGCGGTAATGGTGGTGTGCCAATGAGGTTAGTTAAAACCCATTTGCCGCGAAGTACCGGTGAAGTTCGCGTTGCGATGGATGTCAAAGATAGAATACTCGCCTGGCCTAAGAGACCAAAACGATTAGGATCATCAAGCTCTACTCGTTGAAAAGCAGTGCCATAAATCCCAGGAATGCCGTAATGTACCGCCAGTCTTTCATTCATGAAAGTATAGTCAGCTGAAAGAAGCTCCAGCACGCTGCGATCCTCTCTAATAAGACTGTCGAAAAGTAACCGAGTCTCTTCCTGAGAAGCCTGCCTGAGGTTGAAGCCCCATTCCGGATAGTCTAATAAATCGGGCGCCACGTTATCAAGATTGCGCAGTGCCAGCCACTGATCCGGGAAATTGTTAGTCAATGCCTTGGAGCGATAATCTTCGAGCATGCGGCGCACCTGTCGCTGCAGTACGCCAGGTTCACGAAGGCGATTCGCTTCAGCAAGACTCAATAACTCGTCATCCGGCACACTGCTCCATAGGAAAAACGAGAGGCGGGAAGCAAGCTCCAAATCAGTGATGTCATGGGTCGTTCCTGGAGCCATCTCTTCGGGATCAAACTCCACTCGTAATAAAAAAGATGGGCTGGTGAGAATACGGGTCAATGCAGTACGAATGCCTGTCTCAAAATCTTCTATTTCCCGACCTGTCAGGTAGAAATCCATGATCGGGGCCATGTCTTCATCCGTGACCGGTCGGCGATAAGCCAGCCTGGCAGCTCTTTCCAGAATCTTTGAGGCACAACCCTGCTCAGTGAGGCCCATTTCTGGCTGGCAAATAAACAGTGAATTGTATACGGGGTTTTCACTAACACCTGTAGGGTTGAAAGGGCCGGTAATCCTGGCTGAGCTGATAGCAGGGTAGCCTGATGAGGCATGGATATCCTGTGAGGAGCGTAGCGCGGGCTTATAAACATCCTGTACAAGGTCAGGGCGCTCAACAAAGGTAAATCCCACGTCGTGTGGACCAGCTGTCACGAACACCTCAGTCATCATTCGCTCACCAACCCTGTCACGGGCAAGCGTTATATTTTGTACTGACAAGGCATGATCTTCAGGGCCACCCATCTTGGCAGAGTGAACAACATTGCCATCAATCAGAATTTCAAAAGTATGCGGCCTGATCTGGCCTTCCAGTCCCATATCGGCGCTATCGACGGAACGAATCAACATGGCAGATAAACGATAATTGCCATCAGCTGGGAAGTTGTAGGTAACCACTGTTCCGCCACGGGTCCCAAGCGGTAATCCGGGGACGTAATGATTCTGGTTGAAATCCTTACGTACAGGAAAAGAAACTTCAGTAGCCTCAGCTTGGGGGTCTCCCGCAATCATCGTACTTATTTGAACCGCTGTGGTTAGATAACGATCCATCAAAGCAGGCGTAATGGTCAGTGCAGTGGCGACGTTATCAAAACCGGCATCTGAACTGTCAGGAGGGAGGTACTGCGAAATGTCTATTTCAATGCCAAAAATGTCACGGACGGCATTAGCATATTCAGTTCTGTTTAAGCGACGTAGCGCAAAATCGCCTGGATTGTTGCGGACTTCTCCAAGCGAATCAAGTGAAGCAATCAGCCAGTTCTTGAAGTCCTGCAAGGCTTCTGGATTGGGGTGAGGCTGCCCCTGAGGAGGCATTTGCTCCGTGCTAAGGCGACGGACGACTCGCTCCCACTCCTCCAGATTAGCACCCAAGTCCCCCAGATTCATTTCATCGAGCAGCAAGGGGCGGCCATCAGGCGTCTGGTCTATCCAATTATGGCAGCTGACACAAAACTCATCCAGCAGGTCATAATATGACTGAAGCTGTTCAGAGCTTGTGGCTGCTGGGGTCTGAGCAAGACACAGCCCGGGAATCATCAACACTAATAAAACAAAAATCGACTTTTTCATGAATTTATCCAGTCAGGCCCGCTAAAGGTAAGTACCCTAGAGCAATACATTTAGTTTTTAAGACTTAATTCTTTCATGACATATAGATAGTTATCTACATAATCTGACATTTTCTTATTTTTTACATGATTAATTAACCCTTTAACTTGTGAGACCCAGAGCCCCCCCTACTTCATACCCCGGGGGTGTTCTGTGTAGCCTCAGAGCATAAAAGTGCTCTCGGTATTAGTCTTACTGCTATCTCTACTATGGATTACGACCGTTTTTCTCTGCGAGAAAAGAAACCGCGAAAGGGTAAGTTACAAGTATCGATGACTCTTTCCAGCCATTTCGCAGTAACAGTGCTAGAGCGCCTGTTCAGCATAGGGTTGCAATGTCACAGGGCCCAGTAATCCGTAGGAAGCAGGGTCTGGAGCATCCAGACCAAGAAAGCCTCCGCTGAGTATCCTTTCATCCTGCATGCCAAGTAATCGATTTAATAGAGAGCTTGCCACTTCCACTTCTATTTCATTGGAGCCTTCGCGCAGGTAGGGGCCCACATCCACAACAGGATTAATTTGGTTGACTGGTCCGACTAACTGACCGTTGATCCTAACCCTGACAGTGTCTTCTGTGAGACCAAGTGACAGATAGGCACCGACTCCATCACGCCATTCGCTGCCAAGCATTAAGCTATTG
The DNA here is from genome assembly GCA_038148435.1 of Gammaproteobacteria bacterium. Taxonomy (GTDB): domain Bacteria; phylum Pseudomonadota; class Gammaproteobacteria; order Pseudomonadales; family Pseudohongiellaceae; genus UBA5109. Next base: position 3,068 of record JAYQVM010000083.1, read on the forward strand.
ATTTATATGGTGCCCGGGGCCGGAATCGAACCGGCACGGATGCAATATCCGAGGGATTTTAAGTCCCTTGCGTCTACCAATTTCGCCACCCGGGCATATAGATGGCTCGATACTCTATAGGAGAGGTGAGGCCCCTATGATGAATTGTTATTCGGCTAGCAAAGTCGACAAAGAAAATATGGAGGCTGGAGTCGGAATCGAACCGGCGTACACGGAGTTGCAGTCCGCTGCATAACCACTCTGCCATCCAGCCTTTTCGGGACCTTGACTAAATTGATAAAAATTGGAGCGGGAAACGAGATTCGAACTCGCGACCCCGACCTTGGCAAGGTCGTGCTCTACCAGCTGAGCTATTCCCGCTATGCGTTTTTATCCTGCGTGGGGATGTTATTGACTCCCCAGCCAGAGTTCCACTATTTCAGGCTCTTTGGCTTACTAACCAGTGATTTAGACCGCTCTGGTCATATAAAGTCCTAGTTTCAGTTAAGCTCGAAGCTTAAACTGAGCAGGGCTTTTTAAAGAGTCGGCTATTCTAATCTTATCCCCTACGAAGTCAAGTAGAGAGTGGCCTGGGGAGCTATTCTGACCTACTTCAAGAAGCTTTTGCGACGACTTTTTAATGGCCTTGTTTCAGGTCTCTGCGCAGTGAAGGCCAGGCGCTTTTCAGATAGCTGCACATGGACCAAAGTGTAAGAATGGCGGCCAGATAAATTAGAATATATCCAGCAATCAGCAGATAGTTCATTGTGCCTGGGGAGGCGGCCAGTAGGAGTATTATGGCCAGCATCTGGGCCATTGTCTTGAACTTGCCTATCCAGCCAACGGCAACAACATCGCGTTGCTGCTGTCCGCTCATCCATTCGCGCAGAGCGGATATCAGTACTTCACGGGCAACCATAATGGCGGCGGGCGCCACAAACCAGGGGCTAGGGTAATTGGCAGCCAGCATTACCAGGGTAACGGTGACCAGCAACTTGTCGGCGACCGGATCAAGAAAGGCTCCGAAATCGGAGCATTGATCAAGTTTGCGAGCCAGGTAGCCGTCTAGCCAGTCAGTGATACAGGCCAGTATGAAAATAACCGATGAAAACAGATGCGCATAGGGTATGCTCGAATAGTAGATGACGATGAATATAGGAATCGCCAGGACTCTTAGAACAGTAAAAAAGGTTGCGATGGTCATTGAAACATTCTACACCAGCTGAACACAGCTAACTATTCCAGAAGTTGCTATCCATGAATTGAGTCATATAGGGCTTCTGCTAGATTGCGGCTGATACCGGGCACCTTTTGTAGGTCTTCGATACTGGCGCGCTTTATTTCCTGCTGACCGCCGAAAAAATGAATAAGTTCGCGGCGTTTTTTAGGACCGATGCCGGGTATTTCATCGAGAAAGGATTGTGTACGCTTTTTACCCCGGCGCTGACGATGAGCAGTGATAGCAAAGCGATGCGCCTCATCACGAATCTGCTGAAGTAGATGTAGCGCCGGAGATTCTGCATCTAGCACAAGTTCCTGGCGCGTACTTCCAAGAAAAAGTGTTTCCTGCCCTGCCTTACGGCTGATGCCCTTAGCGATACCGAGCAAATAAATACCTTTGATATCCAGTTCGGCCAGTACCCTTTCAGCCTGGGTCAGCTGCCCCTTGCCGCCATCAATCAGAAGAATATCCGGCAGCTTGGCCTCGCCTCTTTTTAAGCGTATATATCTCCGTTTCAGTGCTTGCTCCATGGCGGCGTAATCATCCCCTGGCGTGATGTTATTAATGTTAAAACGCCTATAGTCATTTTTCAGGGCTCCGTTGTGATCGAACACTACGCAGGAAGCTACTGTTGCTTCTCCTGTGCTATGAGAAATGTCAAAACATTCAAGGCGCGTAGGAAGCTTGTTGCAGCCAAGGGCCTCCTGAAGAGCGGAAAATCTTGCCTGTAGACTCTGTTTGCTATTGAGTTTGCTTAGGAGTCCATGCTGGGCGTTCGTTCTGGCTAGGTGCAGCCATTGCTGTCGATGCTGTCTAACCCTGGATTTCAGCGTAACCTTGTGTTGGGCGCAATAATCTAGCGCGACTTCTAGACTTTTGGCTTCATCTAGTTCGTGGCTACAAATTATTTCACGAGGAATACTATGCATGCTCTGCTCCTGCAGGTAAAACTGAGCAATAAATGCATAGAGAATTTCAGAGGGTGTTTTTTCAAGTACAAATTTCGGGTAATAATTCTTATTACCAAGTACCCGGCCATCGCGAATGAAGATTACGTGGATAGAGACGACACCAGCATCAGCACACATGGCTATGACGTCAACATCCCCTTCTTCACTAGCCATGTACTGTCGCTCCTGAACCGCACGCAAGTCACGAATCTGATCACGCACTTTGGCTGCTTTTTCAAAATCATGAGAAGTGGATAGGATTGTCATTTTTTCTTGAAGCTCTTCAGTAATCTGGGTATTTTTCCCTTCCAGGAGCATTACGGAATGACGAACATCTTCGGCATAATCTGTTTCACTCACCAGCCCGACGCAAGGGCCTGAACAGCGTTTTATCTGATATTGCAGGCAGGCGCGGCTACGATTACGGAAATAAGAATCCTCACACTGCCGTACATGAAACACCTTTTCTAGGAGTTTGAGGCTCTCCCGTACCGAACTGACACCTGGATAAGGTCCAAAATAACGCCCTTTTTTCTTCTTGGCTCCACGATGAATGGCTAGGCGAGGAAAACTATCTTGGGAAGAAAGATAAATAAAAGGATAAGATTTGTCGTCACGCAGAAGGATATTAAATGGGGGGCGCTTTTCCTTGATGAGAGTCTGTTCAAGAATGAGCGCCTCTGTTTCAGTATTGGTGATGGTAGTGTCAATCGCATGGATCTTGGAAACCAGCAACAAGGTTTTACTATCCAGACCAGAAGCCCGAAAATAGGATGCTATACGTTTCTTTAAACTATTAGCTTTGCCGACATATAATAATTTTTCATTGACATCGAGCATGCGGTACACCCCTGGTCGGGTGCTGGCATGTTTAAGAAAATTTTTATGATCAAAAGTTGATGCATCCATCCTCTTATTCTACCCCAGCTTTGTCGATCGGGAGTCGAGATTAGATGATTCGGACTTCAGGTTCGAGAATAATGCCAAACTTTTCCTTCACCGAAGCCTGAATGCGAATAGATAATTCATAAAGTTCTGCCCCGCTTGCTTTGTCATAATTAACCAGCACAAGCGCATGTTCCTTATGTACGCCGACATCTCCATCACGAAAACCTTTCCATCCAGTATGTTCTATCAACCAGGCAGCAGAAACTTTGAATAGATCCTGATAAGGGTAAACTGGCAAGTCGGCATACAGTTCTTGTAGTGCCCTAGCCTGTTTAATATTAATGAGAGGATTGCGAAAAAAGCTTCCTGCGTTCCCAATATTGACGGGATCAGGCAATTTGCTGCGGCGGATTTTACAGACTGTATCACTGAGCAGCTGCGGGTTTATTTTTTCTAATGGTATATCCTTCAGTGCGTTTTTTAATGCCGGGTAGCTCAGATTGACAGCCGGTTCTTTTAATAGAGAAAAGCTAACATTACTGATGATGAACTGATCTTTTAATTCGCTTTTGAATATGGAATGCCGGTAACTAAGCTGACAATCTTCCTTGCTGAAGGTTTTGATAGTTTTGGTGCTGATTTCCAAAGCGTCTAGTTCATATAAGAAGTCACTAAGTTCAACACCATAAGCGCCGATGTTCTGTATGGGAGCAGCACCTACAGTACCTGGAATCAAACTGAGGTTCTCCAGACCGTAATAACCGCGCTGCAGGCAATATTGAACAAAGTTATCCCAGTTTTCTCCACCCATGGCACGAATATAAATACGCTTATCATCCTCATCATATTTTTCAATGCCCCGCAGATTGAGTTCGATAATGAGACCAGCATAATCTTCTTTGAAGAGCAGATTACTTCCTTGGCCGATTAGCATGAAAGTTAGATTATTTGACTGCTGAAAATCCAACGCTTGGATAAGGTCTTCTTGAGAACTGACTTCGGCAAAATAGCGTGCATGTGCTGAGACATGAAATGTGTTGAAATGTTTGAGATTAAAGTTTTCCTGTATCTGCATGGAAAACTCAGTTTAGCTGATAAACACTGACGAGGTGATCAAGAATTTCTTGACTCGCCTGTTCTACTAGATCCAGAACTAGCTCGAAATCTTCCTGACTGGAGTAATAAGGATCAGGGACCTCTCGATAGCCCTGGCGTCCATTATCTAGATCAGGCCAGGTCAGAAACAGCATGACCTGTGCCTTAGCTGACTCGGGCTGAATTGTCAGCAAATCGCTGAGGTTTTTGCTGTCCATAGCGAAAATATAATCATATTCATGGAAGTCATCAGGACTGACAGTACGCGCCTTTAAATTACTCAAATCTATATTACGTTTGGCTGCTGCCGAACAGGCGCGATGATCAGGGCTTTCACCAATATGCCAGGTGCCAGTTCCAGCCGAATCAATGTCGAACAGGTGTTCGATCTGCCGTTGTCTCACCTGATGCCTAAAAACCCCCTCAGCAGTGGGGGACCGACAAATATTACCCAGACATACCATCAGAATTTTCAACTTGTCTTTGTTCATGATTGCTGTGAGTTTTCCAGTAATGATTTAATGATCTGGTAATCAGCTTCTGTGT
>JAYQVM010000084.1:0-7589 GCA_038148435.1 Gammaproteobacteria bacterium
GGTGAGGACGGCGTCTTCATTATCGATGACCAGTTTGCCCCTCTATCAGGCAAAATTCTGGATGCCATCGCCCAGCTTAGCAATGAGCCGGTACGTTTTGTTTTTAATACGCACAATCATGGCGATCATGTCGGCGGTAATGCAAACATGGCGGCCCAGGGTGCCGTCATTTTCTCACATGACAATGTCCGCAATCACATCATCTCTGGTTTTGAAAACAGTATGATGCCCAGCACACAGGAACGCATGAGCCTACCCGTGGTGACCTTTGCCGATAGCATGAATTTCCATTTGAACGGCCATAACATTCATGTCTTTCATTTGGGACCAGGACATACCGACAGCGATTCATTCGTCTTTTTCAGAGATCTGAATTTCATTCATACCGGCGATGTGTTCCGCACCAATGCCTATCCCCGAGTCGATAATACATCGGGGGGTAGTTTTTTCGGCATCGTCGAGGCTTATCAAGCCCTACTGGATATCTCCGATGCCGATACCCGCTTCCTGCCGGGGCATGGCGTTGTAAGTTCGCAGGCCGATGTGCGTGATCAACTGCATATGTTCATCACGATTAGCAACCGCGTTAAAAGTGCGATTGCTGATGGAATGAGCCTCTCACAAATTCAGAGTGCCGAACTTACGGCCGAGTATGATGATCGCTGGGGTGACCCCAGTGACATGCTGACAGCAATCTACAGTGAACTGCTGAGTATGTAAGACTCTTGCCGGTGGGAACGATTCGTTTCCATCGGTTTTTCACAATCGGAGCTATTCCCTCTTCTTCTTTGGGTTAAAATATCGCGATGATGCGAGTGCCAATATTGATTCTTATACTTTTATGCCTGCCTGTCTACGCGCAGACAGCTGAGAGATTCACAGTTGTGTTTCTCGGAGACTCGCTGACGGAAGGTCTGGGTCTGGATGCCGAACAGGCCTACCCCAGCCTAATTGCCGACAGATTACGTGAATCAGGCCACAGTCACGTCAACATCATCAATGCCGGCATCAGCGGTTCCACCTCTGCCAGCGCTCTGGAGCGCATGCAATGGTATATCCGATCACAGCCTGATCTGGTGTTTCTGGCTCTTGGAGCCAATGACGGACTACGCGGACTCAGCGTGGAAAACATGAAAAAGAATCTGGATGAAACGATAGTATTCGCCTTGCAAAACGGCGTTCAGGTCGCTTTGGCAGGCATGCTAATCCCACCCAACATGGGCAAGGATTATACCGATGCCTTTGCCTCTGTATTTCCGACACTGGCCGAAACCCATGATATCCCCCTGATGCCATTCCTGCTGGAAGATGTTGCTGGTATCAGTGAACTCAATCAAGCTGACGGCATCCATCCCAACGTCCGAGGATCGGAAATTGTGGCTGAGCATGTGTATAACTTTTTACTGCCACTGATGCCTTAAGGCTACCCATGATCCTCCAAGTCAAACAACTCTATAAGTTTTTTGAAACAGCTGCATCCCACGAACCAATCGAGGTTCTCAAGGATCTCAACCTATCCATGCAGGCCGGTGAGACCCTTGCTATTCTAGGTCAGTCCGGTAGCGGTAAATCCACCCTGCTGAGTCTGCTAGCCGGCTTGGATAGTCCCAGCTCAGGTGAAATTCTGCTGAATGAACAGGACATGGCCAAACTCAATGAAGAAGCCCTTTCCAAATTCCGAGCACAGAACATTGGCATTATTTTTCAACAGTTTCACCTGATGTCACACCTGACGGCACTGGAGAATGTCTCGTTGCCGCTGGATCTGTTCAAGGACAGAGATGCCACGGACAAAGCCCGCATTGCCCTGGAACAGGTTGGCCTGACACATCGGTTGGATCATTTTCCGCATCAGCTCAGCGGAGGTGAATGCCAGCGTGTAGCCATTGCCCGCGCCATGGTGGTCAGACCGGCCATTCTGCTAGCCGATGAACCAACCGGTAACCTAGATAATTCCACTGGCGAACATATCAGTGACATGATTTTCAATTTGGTCGCCGAACACAAGATGACACTGGTATTTGTCACTCACAATGAGACTCTGGCTATGCGCTGTGCACGCCAGCAACGCCTGCAAGACGGGAAATTTATCTGATGCTGTGGTTTCACCTCGCCTTCAAGGAAATCACTAATAATTTCCGTTTTAGCCTGTTTTTCATCGTTAATCTGTCGATTGGTCTTATTGGCTTTATCGCGCTGGATTCTTTTAAGAATTCCATCGATACCCACTTGACAAACAATTCACGCGCCATTCTAACGGCAGATGCCCAGATCAGCTCCAACTCACCACTGACTGAAGTGGAATATGGACTGGCTGATAGCATTTTCAAAGCAGATTACGAATACTCAGACCAGATTTCTTTCCTCTCGATGGTGGCTGGTGAAGATTCCTCACGCATGAGTCAGCTCATCGGCATCGATAGTAACTATCCGCAGTATGGCGATTTCATTTTACGTAACGGCGGCCTCCTGAATGATGGGCTGCGACAGGAACTACTGAACAACAATATCATCTGGGTGGCGCAGGACCTGCTTCTGAGTCTGGACCTTGCCGTCGGCGATAGCATCCGCATTGGCAGCTCAGATCTCGTCATAGCCGATGTCATTGATATTGACCCCAGTAGCACCATCTCTGTCATGTCGAACTTTCCACCGATTTACATGAGCCTGGAGCAGATCAACAACACTGGTCTTATTCAGCTGGGTAGTCGGGTCTCCTATTCCCGTTTCTACCGTTTTGATGAAGACATGGACATGGATACTTGGGAAGATGAATTCCGTGACGCTGAACTGGAAGTACTCGGCGATATGCGCCGAATCCGTATGACGACCCATGAAGAACAGAGTGAAGATCTGGGCCGCATTCTAGGTTACATGAATGATTATCTCGGCCTGATTGCATTGATTGCTCTTTTCCTGGCGGGTGTCGGAGCGGCTTACCTGTTTCGAACCTTTTTCACCAGCCGCTTTAAGGACATGGCTATTCTGATGTGCCTTGGTGGTACGCCGAAACAGGCCTATATCATGACTCTCTTGCAGATAACCCTGCTGGGCACCATCTCGGCACTGATTGCCACACTTATTTCCTATTTAGCCCTTCCGGTGCTGCCACAGCTCTTTACCAATTTTTTACCGCGTGGCTTTGTTAATGAAATGGAAATTTCCTCTGTGGCACTGGCGCTATTCCTGGGTACGCTGGGCTCGGTCATCTGCTGTCTACCCATTCTGTCGAAAATCTATGACCTGCACCCGATTGCACTCTTCCATGAAAAAGTACAGCCCAGCAAAACCCTACCTCACTGGCAGCGTCATGCCTTGAGTTATGCGCCTATTATGATTGTGTTTTGGGCTCTGGGTGTCTGGCAATCCAGATCGCTGCTGATCGGCTCGATTTTTATCGCATCTTTTCTGGCAGCGATTTTTGTCCTCGGCTCTCTGGCCTGGTTCATTCTCGAGTACTGTGATTCTTTGTCGGCAAGTTCTGCGGTAACTCGCAAGCTAGCCCTGCGCAACCTCAGCCGCAACAAGCTGGGCGCCATCTCCTGTTTTCTGGCTATCGGCCTAGGTTCTCTTCTGATAAACCTGATTCCACAAATTGAAAAAGGCCTGCAGGAAGAAATTTCTCAGCCAGATGACTTCTCGGTACCGGATTTTTTTATGTTCGATATCCAGCCAGACCAGCTTGAACCGTTGCGGGATATTCTGGACGGCTTTGGTCATGAACTGAGCTTCCTATCACCACAGGTGAGGGCTCGTATGCAGGATATTTCATCGACGGATGTAGACGCCTTTGAAGAAAGTCGTGAGGAACAGATGCGCGAGCGACGCTCCGTTAACCTGACCTATCAGGATATCCTAAAAAATTCTGAAGAACTGGTTGCCGGCAGCATGTGGAGCCAGCCCTGGCAATTCAACTCCGAGGAACTCCCTGGCATATCCCTTGAAGAAGGTTACGCAGAGCGAATAGGTGCCAGCATCGGCGACACCATAACTTTCGATGTGCAAAGTGTGCCTATTTCCGGTCGGGTGATGAACTTACGCCGGGTTGACTGGAACTCCTTTCAGCCCAACTTCTTTATTTCCTTTCAGCCCGGCGTACTGGATCCAGCACCCAAGACATTTGTCGCCGCAATCAGTAATGTGCCTTCTGAACAGCAGCTGCAGATTCAGAACGCTATCGTCGGAGAACTACAGAACATATCCATCATCAATGTCGGCCAGATCGTCGCCCGCATTCTGGATATCACGTCACAGATCAGCTGGGGCATCAAAGTCATGGCCTATCTGGCAATTTTCGCAGGTCTAGTCGTGCTTTTTTCCATCGCACGCTATGAAGTGAAATCACGTTTCTGGGAAATCAATCTGTTGAAGATTCTTGGGGCTAATTTTTCCGATGTGAAAAGCATGATCCAAATCGAATTTGGGATTCTTGGATTTTTCGCCGCCTTTGCCGGTATCGCTATCAGCCTGTTGATGAGTTACGCCATTGCCTGGTTTGTCTTTGACTCGATCTGGCAGCTAGCCTGGGGAAGCACTTTCTTCAGCATTCTCGCCATCACGGTGCTCAGTGTCCTGACGGCACTGATCGCCACAATGTCAGTCCTCAGACAGAAACCCCTACAACTGTTAAGAGCTGACTGATAATCAGTTGCCGAATTTTGGTTCAGGAGAGAAATCTGAGAACGTATTTAACACGCCAAAGGTATATTACTTTGGGATTTGTGTATAATACGCGTCTCGTGCGGACGTGGCGGAATTGGCAGACGCGCTGGATTTAGGTTCCAGTACTTCGGTGTGAGAGTTCAAGTCTCTCCGTCCGCACCATCTATACTCTAAAGTCTTTGTAATCCTTAAAGTTTCTCCAAAACTGATGAAGACTGACAGAATTTTCAATTCACCAAAACCTCTCAAAATAGCTCGGTTGAGCATGCATTTTTGTGTGCTCTTATGGGGTTTCACAGCAATACTTGGAAAACTGATTTCTGTTCCCGCTCTGCCACTAGTTTTTTGGCGAATGTCACTAGCAGCTATAATTCTTCTAACCCTACCAAGAGTATGGCTCAGTATAAGAATGTGTAGTCCCAAATTGATTGCGGGGCTCAGCGGAGTCGGGGCACTAATTGCATTTCATTGGATATGCTTTTATGGTTCGGTCAAGCTTTCTAATGCATCTGTAGCAGTATCATGTATCGCCGCAACTCCTGCCTTGACCTGCATCATAGAACCTATAATCACCAAAAGTCATTTTTCATGGCGTGAATTAGTAATAAGTTTATTTGTTATTCCTGCAATTATTTTGATTGTAGGAGGAACACCTGAAGAAATGAATTTAGGTGTTGGAATAGGTCTAATTGCTGCTTTTTTTGGCGCTCTTTTTAGTAGTTTTAATAAAAAATTAATTCACAAATCTTCTGCATTAGTTGCCACAACTATAGAAATGGCTGCTGGAGCTATTACCGTCCTTGGAGTTATATTTCTCACAATAAATTTAGATATTAACTCTTCTGTTTTGATAGCATTTAGTCAAAGTGCCAAGAGCACTTTTGAAGTTTTGCGTATTTCATCCCAAAACGATGTAATCTGGCTCTTAATTCTTACCATTTTTTGTACTATCTTGCCTTTTATAATCTACATGCGTGCTTTGAAACATATTAGTGCATTTGGAACAAACCTTGTTATAAATCTAGAACCTATATATACAATTTTACTGGCAATTCTTATTTTTAATGAGCAACAAGTCTTGAGCTTAGGATTTTATTTTGGCGCTGCAATAATGATTGGAGCATTATTTATCCATTCAAGAATAAATTAGATTAATTTTTACTAGCTAACTACCTGTCCGGAAGAATTAACTGATGTGCCGCTTGATTAAGCTAGCTACGCCCATACCTCCGCCCACACAGAGTGAAGCAAGGCCATAGGTACTTTTTCGTTTTAGCATCTCATGAATCAATGTCACCAGGATTCTTGCTCCACTGGCACCGATTGGATGACCTAGGGCAATGGCTCCGCCGTTAACATTCACCCTGTCATGGTCTAGTTTCAATGCCTGACAAACGGCAAGCGACTGTGCCGCAAAAGCTTCGTTCAATTCAATCAGCTCAAGGTCTTCAATTGCTACCCCGGCCTGTGTCAAACATTTCTGGATTGCGCTAATTGGACCAATGCCCATTATTTTAGGATCAACGCCGGTAGAGGCCGATGAAATGATAGTAGCCATTGGAACCAATCCCAGTTCCTTAAGTTTCCGATCTGAAACTAGTAATAGCGCAGCGGCACCATCATTGATACCTGAGGCATTTGCCGCTGTGACGGTACCAGTTTTATCAAAAGCCGGTTTCAATGACGCAATACTTTCTTGGCTTATATCTTTACGCGGATATTCATCGACGCAAAAATCAAGCACTGAACCATTTTTCTGAGGAATAGAAACAGGCACGATTTCATCCAAAAAGCGTTGCGTTTCCTGGGCCTTTTTTGCTCGTTTCTGACTTAGGACAGCAAATTCATCCTGTGCTTCCCTGCTAATATTGAACTGACTGGCTATTCTTTCTGCCGTAACACCCATATGGCAGCCATCAAATGCATCAGTTAATGCATCATTAAGCATACTGTCTAACAGTTCACTGTTACCGATACGATGACCCCAACGGGCCTGTGAAAGCAGATACGGAGCGGCGCTCATATTTTCCATTCCGCCGGCCACTACGACATCAGCCTGTCCACTTTGAATCATGGCAAGTGCCAGGTTTACGGCCTTCAAACCAGAGCCGCAAAGATTATTGATGCTCAAGGCAGGTACAGATTCAGCTATTCCGGCCCTGATAGCCGCCTGCCTAGCTGGTCCCTGTCCAGCTCCTGCTTGTAGCACATTTCCCATGATGACTTCATCAACTTCATCCATAGGGCAACCAGAGCGCTCAACTAAAGCCTTGATGACCGTGCTGCCAAGCTCGGATGCAGGAATATCACACAATGCGCCACCAAATTTTCCTATTGGAGTTCTAACTGCTGAAACGATTGCTACCATTTACTAAAACCATCTATGTTTATCGATTTAAAGTATCTAAATTTTTATAAAAATCCAGACATTCAGGGTTTTCTATAGCTTCTAAATTTTGAATTGTCCTGCCATGAATGATGTCTCTGACAGCCACTTCAGATATCTTACCGGAGCGTGTTCTGGGAATAGCCGCTATTTCCACTATTTTTGCCGGAACATGTCTGGGTGTTGCTCCGGAGCGAACCTGCTGTTTAATCCTTGCGACAAGAGACTCATCCAGCACTGCGCCTACTCGTAATTTTACAAATAGAATAATACGCTGGTCGCCCTGCCAATCCTGTCCAACGGCAATACTTTCTTCCACGTCAGGAATACTCTCCACCTGCCGATAGATTTCCGAAGTGCCTATACGGACCCCGCCAGGATTTAGCGTGGTATCCGACCGGCCATGAATGATATAACCACCGGAATGACATTTTTCGACATAGTCGCCATGTGTCCATAGCCCCGGAAACCTTACGAAATAAGACTGATGATATCGAAAAGCATCCTCATCGCCCCAGAAACCCAGGGGCATTGAGAGGTG
>JAYQVM010000085.1:0-7524 GCA_038148435.1 Gammaproteobacteria bacterium
GGTCTATCAAGGGCTGAAGTGATAGGCTACAATTTATTTTTAAATTTCTAGTAGCAATTCTTGATTCTCTGTTGGTAAATTCTGTGCAACGTAATAATCTTGTCTGGCTTGACCTTCTGGTCGCTGTGGTTCTGGTAAGTCTGCTAATTTTTGGCAGTTTTATGATTTACAGGCTTAATTTTGATGCCATGGAAGTTGAGTTTGACAGTGAAATGGCACAACGGGGCCAGGAAATCTCCACAGAATATGGTTGCATTGCCTGTCATACAGTTGATGGAAGCTTGGGTGTTGGACCCAGCTGGCTGGGTATGTTTGGCAGGGAAGTGGGACTAAGCGACGGCACCAGCGTGATCGTAGATGAGGCGTATTTCCGTGAATCAGTGCGAAACCCGCGTCGCAGGCAGGTAGAAGGTTATCCAGATGTTATGTCAGCTTACCTCTTGGATGAAGAAGAATATCAGGCGCTTATTGCCTTTGCCCGTCAACTGTCCCGCTAGTCTGCTGGGCTGCTTCTCTAATTGCACTTTCATAAGCCAGGATCAGGCTCTTGCGAGCTTTGCCCCAACGAAATTCACCGCTGTCACCGATTTTACGAATGACCCGATGACAGGGTATCAGGTAGGCTATTCTGTTTTTTGCCACTGCTGATGCTACAGCCCGACTAGCTTGGGGTTTGTCCAGCTTCTTCGCCAGTCCCTCATAGTGTGTCATATGTGCGAAGGGTATCTTTAGTAGTGCTTGCCAGACCTGTATTTGAAAAGGGGTACCCCGCAATAGTAGTGTGAGATTCTTATCGAGATAATCGCCAAACAGCCGCTCATGGTAGGGGTGTGTTTCATGGAGGTTTTCAACAATGCTGGCCAGAGCCCAATCCTGTCGGAACTCAGCTTCGGTGCTTCGACGCTCGCTCTGTACAAAACTCAGATGACAAATTCCCATACTGCAAACCGCCAGCAGGTATTCACCAAAGGGGGAGTCATGAAAGGCAAAGCTCAAGTGCAAGTCACTCCCCATCTGCATGTACTGGGCTGGGGTGATGGCGGCCGTGTTGATGAAAATTTCATAACTGCGCCCAATGCATGTCAGGCCTGTCTGCGAAGTGGTGTCCAGGTTTGAGTAGCCCTGATCCAGAAGGAACTTCATGTGCTCACGGGTGAGAAACTTTAAAAAGTGTTTAGGACTGATACCTGCCCACTCAATAAATAGTCGCTGAAAATAGTACTCACTGATGCCGAGATGAGCTGCTAGGGCGGACAGTCCAAGCCGCTGTTGATGATGTGTCAGTAGATACGTGATGGCTTTTTCGATCTGCTGGTAGTGGTGAAGCGTTTGGACAAGTTTGCTCATGAGAAGAAAAGTTACCTGTCCGTGCGCTAAAAAGAAATCCATTTCTTGAGATATTGGTATTTTCCCGATAATCAGTAATAGAATGCGATGCAATGTGGAATAGTTTTAACACGCGACAACAAGTAGGGCTGATAGTTGGTCCATTGCTATTTATTCTTATGCTTATCATGCCGACACCTGCAGGCATGAGCCCAGAAGCCGCCAGAGTGGCTGCTGTTGCCTTCCTGATGGCCAGTTTATGGATTTCAGAAGCGGTCCCTATCCCAGCAACAGCCATGTTGCCCATATTTCTTTTTCCGACCCTTAGGGTGATGTCAACCGCCGAGACCACCCTGTCTTACGGCAACCAGATCAACTTTCTGTATATGGGAGGATTTATGATCGCCATAGCCATGCAGCGCTGGGACCTGCATCGGCGAATTGCCCTGAACATTATTGTCAAAGTCGGCAGCAACCTGCAGTTTTTACTGCTCGGATTCATGCTGGCAACAGCTCTGCTGTCCATGTGGATCAGCAATACAGCTACCGCTATGATGATGGTGCCGGTTGCCATGGCTATCATTGAGCAGCATAAACGACATGAACACATGGAAAACACTCCAATGGGTGATGACCCCTTTGGTCTTGCCCTGATGCTAGGTATTGCTTATGCAGCCTCCATCGGTGGTGTGTCCACTTTGGTTGGGACCCCGCCGAATGCCGTTCTAGCCGGTATTGCCGAAACAGTTTACGGCATTGAAATCATCTTTTTTGACTGGATGAAGCTGGGCGTGCCTGTATCTGCCTGTATGCTCGCCATCACCTGGTTTATTTTGCAGCTGAAACTTAGGCATGTAGATAAAAGTGATGAGGAAAATAATGAACTGCGAGCCAGTGTGAAACAGGAACTGCTCGATATGGGACCAATCACCATCGAGGAAAAACGTGTGGCTATGGTTTTCGGCACCGTTGCGGTTGCCTGGATTTTACGTGGCCTGATCAGCCTTCCGGCGCTGTCGATGGTGGCGGATTCCGCTATCGCTATGCTGGGAGCCTTTGTGCTTTTTTTATTGCCGGCACAACGCGAAGAGGGTGCCTTTCTGCTGGACTGGGAAACCGCCAAGGATATTCCCTGGGATGTCATTATCCTGATGGGAGGAGGCTTCGCACTGGCTGCAGGTTTCAGTGAGAGTGGTTTAACGGAATGGCTGGCAAACCAGCTTAGCATCCTCCAGGGCGTTCACTTTTTCATCATCATTGGTGCTGTTGTAGTTATGGTGACCTTCTTAACCGAAATGACTTCCAACGCCGCCACGGCGACATTGTTCATTCCAGTTATGGGAGCGCTTGCAGCCAGTATGGGCCTGCATCCCTTTGCGCTCATGGTGCCTGCAGCACTGGCCGCTTCCATGGCCTTCATGTTACCAGTGGCAACGCCACCAAATGCGATTGTGTTTGCCAGCCGCCAGATACGGATTGCCCAGATGGCCCAGACGGGCATTGTACTCAATCTGTTGGCAGCAGTGGCAATCAGCATCATTAGTTACCTACTCCTGCCGCTGATAGTCTAGGCTTATACTTTACTCGCTACCCTCTTTATGGCAAGTTCTGCTGAGTTAGGTGAAGTGCCAATAACAATGGAGGAAGTGGCATGAAAGTGATCAACCTGAGCATGATTGGTCTGCTGGTCATACTGAGCTTTTATCTGTTGATTGCTGGCCAGGAAGTCATCCTGCCTTTTGTGATCGCTCTAGTATTCTGGTTTCTTATCAATCTTCTGGCTAAATCTTACGGACGCCTCATCATCGCTGGTAGACAGATACCGCTCTCTGTGTGCTTCAGTTTATCCTTGCTCAGTTTTGTTGCCATGTTCTGGGGGACCGCCAAACTTATTTCGATGAATATTGACGGTGTGCTGGAAGTTGGGCCGGCGTATCAGGCCAATCTTGAGGCCAAGATGATGGCCCTGCTAGGTTATTTTGGCATCGAGGAAGCACCAACCTTTGAACAGCTAGTTGACCAGATCAACCTGCAGCAATTTATTTCCGCCTCGGCCAGTTCCCTGACCAGCATCGTTGCCAACAGCGGCCTGACCCTGATCTATCTACTGTTTCTGTTTCTAGAGCAGAAAAATATGGATAAGAAGTTGTCAGAATTGATGAATGACAATGTCCGGGAAGAGCGGATCAGGAAGCTGCTGCGACGTATCAGTGATGATGTTCGTAAATACGTGACCATAAAGCTAGCAGCTAGCCTAACCACTGGGGTGCTAAGTTATATCTTTTTACTGGTCGTAGGCGTTGATTTTGCGGCCTTCTGGGCTCTGCTAATTTTCTTGCTTAATTTTATACCGACCATTGGTTCGATTATTGCAACAATTTTTCCAGCCCTGATCACCCTGGTGCAGTTTGATTCACTAGGGCCGTTTTTTTTGGTTGCCGGCGGCCTTAGCAGTATTCAGATTTTGATAGGTAATATTCTGGAACCACGTTTTACCGGCACGACGCTCAACCTCAGCCCTACTATCATCCTATTAAACCTGTCCCTGTGGGGTGTTATCTGGGGTATCCCGGGCATGTTTTTATGCGTGCCATTTTTGGTTATTACCATGATTGTGTTTTCACATCTGCCTCAGACACGCAGCATTGCCGTTATGTTATCTAGTGACGGCAAGCTCAGGCATATTGACGATGAAGAGCAAAAGCTTTTCTGAAAATTTTTCTAATAATTTAAGCTAGCCTTATATACTTACAGAAGATGTTATCCGGCATAATCACGGTATATAATGCGCGCCCTTTAAATATCAAACTTTATTAACGCGAACAGGCATGAAAAGCGCTGAAATCAGACAGGCATTTCTGGACTATTTTGCTGGACATGGTCATATCGTGGTTGACAGCAGCTCGCTGGTGCCAGGCAATGACCCGACCCTGCTTTTTACCAATGCAGGGATGGTTCAGTTCAAGGATGTTTTTCTGGGGGAAGACAAACGTGAATACCGCCGTGCTGCCAGTTCCCAGCGTTGTGTCAGGGCAGGCGGCAAGCATAATGACCTAGAGAATGTCGGTTATACAGCCCGCCACCATACCTTCTTTGAAATGCTAGGTAACTTCAGTTTCGGGGATTATTTCAAGGAAGATGCTATTCGTTTCGCCTGGGAATTCCTTACGGTTAACTTGCAATTGCCACCGGAAAAACTCTGGGTAACGGTATTTGAGAAAGACCAGGAAGCTGAAAGTATCTGGCTCAATCAGATAGGGGTTGATCCGAACCGCTTTTCGCGAATGGGGGAAAAAGATAACTTCTGGGCGATGGGTGATACCGGTCCCTGTGGTCCCTGCAGCGAAATCTTTTATGATCATGGTGCTGACGTTCCCGGTGGCCCGCCGGGTTCACAGGATGAAGATGGTGATCGTTATATCGAAATCTGGAACCTGGTATTCATGCAGTTCAACCGCGATACAGATGGTTCGCTGCAAGCGTTACCAAAACCCTCTGTTGATACTGGCATGGGCCTAGAAAGAATTTCAGCCGTCATGCAGGGTGTGCATAGTAATTATGAGATTGACCTGTTTCAGAACCTGCTGAAGGCAGTGGCTGAAGTGACGGGTAGCAATGACAGCGCCTCTGCATCGATGAATGTAATTGCCGATCATATCCGATCTTGCGCCTTTCTGGTCAATGACGGGGTATTGCCTTCCAATGAAGGACGTGGCTATGTTCTGCGCCGCATTATCAGGCGGGCTATCCGACACGGGCATCAGCTGGGCGCTGAGGAAAACTTTCTTTACAAACTGGTCGCGCCTCTGGCTGAGGTTATGGGGGATGCCTATCCTGAACTTCGAGTGAACCAGGCGAAAATTGCAGCAGCTCTAAAAGCGGAGGAAGAGCAATTTACTCGCACCCTGGATAACGGCATGCAATTGCTGGAATCAGCGATCAGTGATCTGGTGGGTGACACGATTGCAGGGGAAACGGTTTTCTTGCTCTATGACACATATGGTTTTCCTGTTGATCTCACGGCTGATATAGCCCGTGAAAGAAACCTTCAGCTAGATATGGATGGCTTTGAGCTCTGTATGCAGGAGCAACGGCTGCGTGCTCGTGCCGCTAGTCGTTTTGAGTCCGAAAACAAGCTTGAGCTTACTGAGACAGAAAGTACGGTTTTTACTGGTTATGAGGAGGTCAGTGAGGCAGACTGCGAGGTACAGGGCTTGTATGTCGACGGCAAGGCTGTTGAAAAAATCAATGCTGGCGATAATGCGGTTGTTGTGCTGGACCAGACCCCCTTTTATGCCGAGTCAGGTGGTCAGGTCGGTGATAGGGGACTGCTGCAGAATTCTCAGGCAAGCTTTACCGTTCAAGATACACAGAAACAAGCTGAGCAGTTTTTACATCAGGGGAGCTTGACGCTGGGGTCATTGGCCATTGGTGATAGATTGCGGGCATCCATAGACACAGAATTACGACAAGCCATAATGCTTAACCACTCGGCAACGCACCTGATGCATGCCGCTCTGCGCAGGGTGCTCGGTGAGCATGTCAGTCAGAAAGGTTCCCTGGTCAATGCCGAGCATTTACGTTTTGATTTTTCCCACAATCAGCCAATCAGTGAAGACCAATTGCTCCAGGTCGAAATGTTAGTCAACCAGCAGATTCTCGCCAATACCGAGGTCAGTAAAAAAAGCATGTCCATAGATGAAGCAAAGGCTAGAGGAGCCATGGCCTTGTATGGCGAAAAATATGGCGATGTAGTGCGTGTTGTTGCAATGGGTGGCAACTCAGAGGAAGAGTTTTCGGTTGAATTATGTGGCGGTACTCACGTGCAACGAACTGGGGATATCGGCTTGTTCAAAATTGTTCAGGAATCCGGTATTGCAGCAGGGGTCAGGCGTATTGAGGCGGTTAGTGGCCTGCAGGCCCTGCGTCAACTTAATATACAGGAAAGGCAGCTGAAAAACCTGGCGGCTTTGTTGAAGTCGGATAGTTCTGCGTTGGAACAAAAAGTTTCCCAGTTGCTGAAGTCAAACCGGGATCTCGAAAAACAGCTGACGCAGCTCAAAGGCAGGTTGGCCAGCTCCGCCGGAAGTGATTTGAGTACTCATGCTATTGATATTAATGGCGTCAAACTTTTGATAGCCCAGATTGATGACGTCGATAGTAAAGCCCTTCGGGATACCTGTGATCAGCTAAAAAACAAGCTGGGTAGTGGCATTATCGTGCTGGCAACTGTCAATGAGGGCAAGGTCAGTCTGGTTGCTGGTGTAACCTCGGATTTAACCGGCAAGGTAAAAGCTGGCGAATTGGTTAATTCCATCGCCATCCAGGTGGGAGGTAAAGGTGGGGGTAGACCAGATATGGCAATGGCTGGAGGCACCGAGCCAGATAAGCTAGAAGTGGCGCTTCAAAATGCTGAACAATCCGTTCGGGGTTTATTGTAGTCATTCCATTAAACAGCGTTTAAATCTACTTTTATCTTGTAATACTATTTAAGCAAAAGCGATATCATAATGGCATTACTTGTACAGAAGTTTGGAGGCACCTCGGTAGGCTCGATAGAGCGTATCCAGGCGGTAGCCGAGAAGGTAGCAGCCAGTCATAAGGCCGGTCACAAGGTTGTGGTCGTTGTATCAGCTATGAGTGGTGTTACTAATAATTTGGTTGATATGGCGCATGCCCTGCAGAAGGTGCCTGCGACCCGGGAAATGGATGTGCTGCTTGCCACCGGTGAACAGACAACCATAGCGCTTCTTAGTATGGCGCTGCTTGAATTGGGTTGCCCAGCGCGATCCTATACGGGGCCACAGGTCAGGATTTTAACCGATAGCGCCTATGGCAAGGCCCGTATTGTAGATATTGATCAAGAGAATGTTCGCCGCGATTTGGATAATGGCCAAGTGGTAGTGATAGCTGGATTTCAAGGAGTTACAGAGGATGGCGATATCACAACGCTGGGTCGCGGTGGATCGGATACCACAGCAGTGGCTATTGCTGCTGCACTGAAGGCAGATGAGTGCCAGATTTTCACGGATGTTGACGGTGTCTACACAACAGATCCGCGAGTGGTGGCAAATGCCCGCCGCCTGAACAGCATTACCTTCGAGGAAATGCTGGAAATGGCCAGTCTGGGAGCAAAGGTTTTGCAGATTCGATCGGTAGAATTTGCAAGTAAATACAATGTACCGCTGAGGGTCTTGT
>JAYQVM010000086.1:0-7499 GCA_038148435.1 Gammaproteobacteria bacterium
ACCAGGAACCAAGTGATTAACAGTCACCTACTCTACCATTGAGCTATTGGGCAATGAATCTGAACTAAGGTATTTTAACCTTAAAAACGGCGCGTATGTTAATGAGAATTCGGGCAGGGGTCAACCTTGTTCGCTGTTCATTTACGTTCTGAAAGCCCTTAAAATAGTCAATTTTTCCTGACAGGAATTCAGCTTGGATCGCTTTCAGATTAATGCTCCCTACGACCCGGCGGGCGACCAGCCCTTAGCCATCAGACAGCTGGTCGAAGGACTACATGATGGTTTGGCGGCACAGACGCTGTTGGGTGTGACAGGCTCAGGTAAAACCTTCACGATTGCCAATGTGATTCAGGAAGTTCAGCGTCCCTGCCTGGTGATGGCGCATAACAAAACCCTGGCAGCGCAGCTTTATGGTGAGCTGAAAGATTTTTTTCCACAGAATGCTGTCGAATATTTCGTTTCCTATTATGACTACTACCAGCCAGAAGCCTACGTGCCGGCATCGGACTCCTATATCGAAAAGGACTCATCGGTTAATGAGCACATAGAACAGATGCGTTTGTCTGCCACCAAATCCTTGATGGAGAAACAGGATGTCATTGTGGTGGCAACGGTCTCATCGATATATGGTCTGGGAGACCCATCTGTTTACCTGGATATGGTGATACATCTGAATGTGGGGGGTAAGCTGGACCAGCGGGTTTTACTGAAACGGCTGGCAGAGCTGCAATATACGCGAAATGAAATGGAGCTTCATCGCAGTTCCTACCGAGTCCGTGGCGATGTCATCGATATTTTTCCGGCTGAATCAGATGCGCAGGCCATTCGGATTGAGTTGTTTGATGATGAGATTGAAAGCCTGTCTTATTTCGACCCGCTGACCGGGGAGGTTCTGCAGAATGTGCCACGTCTAACCATATTCCCCAAATCACACTATGTGACCCATCGTGCCCGCATGCTGGAAACCATCGAGCAGGTAAAACTGGAATTGGCTGAGCGCCTCAAGCAGCTGGAAGGGCAGAACCTCTTGGTGGAAGCGCAGCGTCTCAAGCAGCGCACCCAATTTGACCTGGAGATGATGGAACAGCTGGGCTACTGCACCGGCATTGAAAACTATTCACGCTACCTGTCAGGAAGGGCAGAAGGGCAGCCACCGCCAACCTTGTTTGATTACCTGCCCCCTGATGCTTTTGTGGTGGTCGATGAATCACATGTCACCATTCCGCAAATCGGGGCGATGTACAAGGGAGACCGCTCGCGTAAGGAAACCCTTGTCCAGTATGGATTTCGCCTGCCTTCTGCACTGGATAATCGCCCCTTGCGTTTTAATGAATGGGAGCAACTGGCACCTCAGCTGGTCTTTGTCTCGGCAACACCGGCTGACTACGAAGCACAACATGAAGGACAGCGGGTGCAACAGGTTGTTCGCCCAACCGGGCTATTAGATCCGGAGACTGAAGTCAGACCGGCAAAGCATCAGGTTGATGATCTTTTCTCTGAGGTGAAAAACCGCGTGGCACAGGAGGAACGCGTGCTGGTTACAACGCTGACCAAGCGTATGGCTGAAGACCTGACGGATTATCTGGCCGACAATGGTGTCAAGGTGCGCTATCTGCATTCAGATATCGATACGGTGGAACGTGTCGAAATCATCCGGGATTTACGGCTGGGTGTCTTTGATGTGCTGGTTGGGATTAACTTACTGCGAGAAGGCCTGGATATTCCTGAAGTATCGCTGGTGGCCGTACTGGATGCCGACAAAGAAGGCTTTCTGCGTTCCGAACGCTCACTGATCCAGACCATGGGCAGGGCCGCGCGTAATGTGCACGGCAAGGTGATTTTATACGCCGACCGTATGACTGACTCAATGCAGCGTGCAATAGATACTACACTGGAAAGGCGCCGTATTCAGCGGGCCTTCAATGAAGAACATGGCATCACGCCAAAGGGTATTCGAAAAAAAATCATGGATATCATGGAAGGTGCCGAGCAGACTGTGGGCAAGGGAAAACGGTCATATTCGCAGCTGCGTAAAGTTGCGGAGCAGTCGAGTGAGTACAGCAGGGATCTGGATAAAATGAATCCGGCGCAATTGGCCCAGGAAATCAAACAGCTGGAAGAGCGCATGTATGAGTATGCGCGCAATCTTGAATTTGAAGCAGCTGCGCGGATGCGTGATCAGATTAGCCAGATCAATGAAAAATTTATTGCCTGATCCCTTTTCTAATTGGCCAGACCACCGCTACGTTCTCCACTTTCATCAGGGGCATCACGATTGTTTTCCAGGCAGTGGTATTCGCGGATACGCCAGCTGGGGCGTTTGGAATATTCAATGCTCTGCATGATGGGTTCCTGAAAAGCCAGTGGGTCTTCAATGGTGAGCTCAACATTTATGGTATCTTCATCAGCCCAGGTCCAGCGCTCAATGATGTGCATCTGTTCACTGTGAGGCAGGCCTCCACCTATGGTTGTCAGTGTATTGAAGCCAATCGTGTCAATGACTAGCTTATTGTCTTCCCACCAGCCAATTGAATCGCCATTGTAAGACGGGTCAAGTTCATCGAAAGAGAGATGCTCATCCCGGTCTAGAAAAACCCGGCGCACTTGACTTTCTGCTTCATAAATAAGGGTGATTCGGCCAGGACTGTGCAAAATTTCAAAGGGATAAGGGTAGGTCATAATGCGTGGCATGCCGACCCAGCCACAACTCTGGGTGCCTACAGCCAGCCTTGCAAGTCTTTCCTGCTCCCGTTCATAAATACGTAAATACTCCGGAGTGAGGATATCCTCGGGACCAAGTGCCTGTGAGGGTGGTGCAGTGGCATTAGGATCAAGTCGGGGAATGCCGAGGCGCTTGAGTCGTTCATCCAGAGTATTGTCATTCATCCAAACGCCCGAAAGATCATGGGAGTCATCAGGTAACTGAGCATTTATGCTGCCTGTGGCGGCAAGCATGCCGAGCAAGACGAGCAGGCTAAATATGCTATTAACCATGATAGTAAAGTACCATGCCATCTTCTTTGTGAATTTCCAGGAAAGTACCGCCTGCCTCACCGCTCTTAAGCGGATAGATGAGCACGCGTACTTTTTCACCGACTTCAAGCGAAGTGCGTTTCCAGCCGTTACGCGCCAGAATGTTTGGACTGCCACCTTCCAAGGCCCACTCAATCTGCTCGCCATTTTCATTATCAATGACCACATGAATAAAGGTGTGCGGGTTTGTCCATTGAAAAACAGAGATTGTTCCTTCCAGCCACATTTCATTCTTGCTGTCGAACATCGAAAATGAATGATGAGCCAGGGCACTTGTAGAGACAAGCAGGTTCAGCAGGCATGCTATAAGTAGGTTTTGGCGGATGTTCACAGTACTATCCCCTGGTTACGATTGATAACTACACGTGTTGTGAAGAAGGCTGACGTATCAAAATTATTGTATTAACGGTCCATATTCTAGTCAATTCGGTACAGTCAGGCCAGCAGGGCCTAACAAGATGAACATGAAAATATGATCCTGGGTAAAGCAGGATTCTAGGAATTGAATTTGCTCGTGACATATTCGTGTTTTTTTTCTATCTTGAGCTGACTCTGGTGCTTAAAAAGAGGAATGAAGATGCACAAACCTGAATTTGGCGAGACAGGCTCGAAGACAGTCGACACACTATATATGGCCAGCCTGCTACTGATTCTGTTGCCGTTTTATGCCAGAGCACAGGAACTACCGCACTTTGCCCTTGATAAGGAATGGCCGCAATTACCCATCAGCAACACGGGAGAATTCTGGCTTACCGGTGGCTTGGGGGGTATGTGCATGGATGCGCGTGACCATGTGTTTCTTTTGAACAGGCAGGATGTGGATCCGGAAGATCTGGATGCAGCTCTGCTCGCTCCGCCGATCCTGGATATGGATGCCAGCGGACAGGTCATCAATGCCTGGGGTGACCCGGATCTTATTGGTGATCGCTTGCACGACTGTCATGTGGATATGGAAGGCAATATCTGGATTGTTGCAGCAGGCACCGGCGTACTGCAAAAGTACTCATTAGAGGGTGAGCTGCTTTTGCAGATAGGCGAAAAAGGTAAATATGATTCTTCCGATGGCACGCGTCAGGGGCAGCCACTTAATTCAGACACGGCACAGTTTTTCCTGCCTTCCAGTATCGATACTGACCCGCAAACTGGCAACCTATATGTTGCTGATGGCGAGCTTCCCGGTGGTAATGCCAGAGTGGCAGTCCTGAATCAAGAAGGTGAATTTCTTTTTCAATGGCAGTTACGTCGTGAACCGGGTGAAGAGAGTCTGACCGCCTTGCTGCACTGTCTAAGAATTTCTGCAGATGGTTACGTCTACATTTGTGACCGTCAGGCAGATCGTATTCAGGTTTTTGATATGCAGGGAAATTTTTTGCGCTATATAGAAAACGATTTTGAGCTAAAGTCGTCTGCTGATAACCGCTTGAGTGGCGAGCGCGGAACCGCAGTTGTTCTGGCATTTTCGGATGATCCCCAGCAGGAATATTTGTATGTGATTAACCAAAACTCTATGCAGGTCGATATTATCAACCGTCAGTCAGGAGAAAAGTTGAGCAGTTTTGGTGAAGGCCCTGGAACTTATCCGGGCCAGTTTATCCTGCCGCATTCCATTGCCGTGGATTCACAGGGTAATATCATCATTGCTGAGCAGGGAGGCAAAAGAGTACAAAAATTTCTTAAGCGTTAAATTAATTTGAGGCAGGATTAAATCGCTAAACAAGAAAGGTCAAAACGGGAGACGTGCCATGCAACATTTTTTAAAAATTATCGGACTGATTTGTCTGAGTATCTGTGTGGGCTGTCAGCAGATTTCAGCTCAAACAGATTCAACTAGGGTGGATGGACGTCCGGAGGTTCGTGGAATTTATAACTGGATTCACACGACGGGCTATGGTGAGCGGGCCTTTCCATTTTACCGTGACATGCTGGAGTTAGAACTGGCGCGTTCTCCTTTTGGTGGTCCTGCTCCAGCGGATGCCCCGCCACCTCAGATCAGGCCTTCCTCAGAAGCAAGGTCCGATCCGCTTATCTGGCATTTGACGGACAGTCAAGGCGGGCGTTTTCGAAATATTTTTATGCATACGGCCAATGCTCCCTATGGTCTCGAGCTGTCAGAGTTTTATGATTTGCCCCGAAGAGAAAGAGTCGACAGCCCTTATGATCCTGGCAGCTCACGAATAATTTTTTATGTCCGTGACCTGGATGCCCTATATGAAAGTCTGCGTGCTGCGAATACTCCTGTAGTAAGCTTGGATGAAGCAATCGCTAATACCTCACTCGGGGAAAGTGTGTTGATCAGGGATCCGGATGGCTACATGATTCAGTTGATTCAGGCCAGCTCTGCAGATATTGCAGCAGCCACTTACCATAAGCAAATCATTTCAACCCATATTGGTCTGACAGTGGCTGATACAGCCCGGTCCCTGCGTTACTATCAGGACTTGCTTGGCTTTGAATTAGAAGGCAGCCGTCAGGGGACAGCCGCTGACTTGCAAGTCAATGGTCTCGCTGCTGGCAGTCTAAGCCAGACCACAATGATCATCCCAGGTACTGACACCATGGTGATTCTCGATCAATATCAGGTTCCTTCGGGTACGATGCCTCCTCCACGCGCGCTTAGCTGGACTATTCAGGATGTCGGTTCTCCCCAGTTTCAGCTGCAGGTGAGCGATATTGATGCCTTTATAGAGCTGACCGAGGATGCAGGCTATGAATTTCTAAGCTGGGATGCCGAGCCTATACAACGTGATTTTGGGCGCTTTGTATTTGCCATAGATCCTGATGGAATTCTGGTAGAATACGTAGAGCCTGAACGCCCTTAATTTCATTTCTTCAGTTTGAATTAGCGCATCCGCTAGTGAAATCAGCAAATGGCTTTTTTCGCTAGCGGATTATGCTTGCCTTCCCTAGCAAAAAGAGTAGAGTGCGCGCCGCAGTGCCATTAGGAGTCCTTGATGAGTACTGTAACTCTATTATTAGCGAGGCAATTATGAGTCACGATGCGCCTATTTGGGGCCAACATTTAATTCTGGATCTTGCGGGTTGTCCCAGTGAGCAACTCACAGCAGCCGATCATATTCTTAGCTGGGTAAAAGAACTGATCGGGGCTATCGACATGAAGGCTTTTGGTGAGCCGGTGCTGGAGCATTTTGCCAGCCATTCATTCGATGCAGCCGGCTTCACCCTGATGCAACTGATTGAAACATCGAATATTTCTGCGCATTTTGCCGAGAATCTCGGTCAGGTCTACATTGATGTGTTTTCCTGTAAGCGCTTCGATGAACAGCTGGCCATTGAGGTCTGCAAAAAATATTTCAAGCCGACGGAGCTTCGCAGCCATTCATTAGAGCGTGGTATATTCAACCCACCGCTGCTGCAGGCAGTCTAAACCCCAAGCGGGGAGTCTGCCCTGAGAGATTGTTAAATAAGGCTTCAGACTCCCTTGATTTCCTTGTGATTTTCAGCCGCTATCTCTATAATCGCCGTCTCTCTGGAATGCCTGAAATATGGCGCTTTCATGGGGTTTTCATGGAATGCAGGCGCGTAGCTCAGTTGGTTAGAGCGCTACCTTGACATGGTAGAGGTCACCAGTTCGAATCTGGTCGTGCCTACCAAATTTGTATATCCACAACAGTTTAAAAGGAAAGCAGGGCGCAGGCTCCTGTTGGTTTGATGGTTACGATTACTCTGCCTGATGGCACCCAAAAACAATTCGAGCAAAACCCCAGTGTATTTGCAGTCGCGGAAGCTATCGGCCCGGGCCTGGCAAAGGCTGCACTGGCCGGCAAAGTCGATGGTGAGCTGGTTGATACTTCGCATGTTATTGCTGAAGATGCTGAGCTTGCTATCGTGACTTCGCGTGATGAGGAAGGACTAGAAATTATCCGTCACTCCTGTGCTCATCTGATGGCCAATGCCGTACAAAATCTGTTTCCGGAAGCGCAGGTTACCATTGGGCCAGTGATTGAAAACGGCTTTTATTATGACTTCGCTTATGAGCGACCTTTTACCCCGGAAGATCTCGAGGCCATCGAAAAAGAGATGACGCGCCTAGCAGCAGAGGATATGCTGGTTGAGCGCAGCGTCATGGAGCGCGGAGCTGCTGTTTCCCTGTTTGAGAAAATGGAAGAGCAATACAAGGTCGAGATTATTCAAAGCATTCCTGGCGAAGAAAAACTGTCTTTTTACAAGCAGGGCGATTTTATTGACCTCTGTCGTGGCCCACATATTCCTAGCACGGGACATATCAAGGCCTTCAAGCTGATGTCGGTGGCGGGTGCTTACTGGCGTGGTGATTCCAAAAATGCCATGTTGCAGCGTATTTACGGCACAGCCTGGGCGGATAAAAAAGCTCTGAAGCATTATCTGCACTTGCTGGAAGAAGCCGAGCGCAGGGATCACCGCAAAATCGGCAAGAAACTGAGCTTGTTCCATTTTCAGGAAGAAGCGCCCGGCATGGTGTTCTGGCA
>JAYQVM010000087.1:0-7264 GCA_038148435.1 Gammaproteobacteria bacterium
AACCAGGACCATGCAGGCAGAAGTCGAACAGCTAATCTTGTCTCAGGACGGACGTGAGATCCAAGCCCTTCAGGCAGAACTGGTAATGCAGAAACCAGCAAGACTCTACTGGCGAGTTACAGAGCCCTATGAAGAGTTAATGCTCAGTGACGGCTTGACCCTATGGTATTACGAACCGGATCTGGAGCAGGTCAGCATCCGTGATTTCCCCAGTGATTTAGAAAACAATCCGATTTTGCTGCTTAACGATGATTTGCAGGCCATTGCAGATGCCTATGAAGTCAACATAGGCTATGTCGATGAAGAAGTCAGGCAATATCTGCTATTGCCGCTAAGGCCGGACAGTTCCTATGAGCGTTTCAGTCTGACTTTTTCAGGACAAGACCTGTTACAGATGCAATTTGAGTCCAGCGTTGGGCAGTCGACCAGTTTTTTCTTCAGTAATATTGTGAACAACCTGGAAGTCAATCCGGCTCTGTTTCAGTTTGATGTGCCTGAGGATATCGCTGTCATAGATAGCAGAAACGTCGATACGCCTTAGGTTTTGCCTGGTGAGTGACTATCTTTTTCAAAGTAGACCGGTCTATCAGCCGCTGGCAGCGCGCTTACGACCTACAAGTTTGCAAGAATTTATCGGCCAGGAACATATCCTGAGTCCCGGTAAGCCGCTATTTGAAGCCCTGCAAAGTGGACAGGCACACTCTATGATTTTCTGGGGCCCCCCAGGCACCGGTAAAACCACCTTGGCACGTCTACTTGCACAAAGTAGCCATTCACACTTCGAGATGATTTCAGCCGTGCTCAGTGGTGTGAAGGAAATTCGCGCTGTTGTTGAAAAGGCACAGCTGGTTCGGAATCAGCAGGGCAGGCAGTGCATACTCTTTGTTGACGAGGTACATCGTTTCAACAAATCCCAGCAGGATGCTTTTTTACCCTATATTGAAGATGGTACCCTGATTTTTGTCGGCGCCACCACTGAAAATCCTTCCTTTGAACTGAACAACGCCTTGCTATCGAGAGCAAGAGTTTATGTCCTCAAAAGTCTAAAAACGACAGACCTTCTGAAAATTCTTCAGCAGGCATTGGCGGATAAAAATTATGACCTGGAAGTTTCGGCTCTGCAATTGAGTGAGCAGCAGCAACAAATGCTGGCGCAATCTGCTGATGGCGATGCACGACGATTATTAAACTTGCTGGAACTTAGTGCCGAACTGGCAAATGCCGAGCAGTCAAATAGCCTTAGCGATGAAACGCTTGCCCAGATTATTCAGGGCAGCATCCGCCGTTTCGACAAGGGAGGAGATGTTTTTTATGAGCAGATATCTGCCATGCACAAAGCGGTTCGCGGCTCCTCGCCTGATGCTGCGTTGTATTGGCTCTGCCGCATGCTGGTTGGTGGTTGTGATCCGCTGTATATTGCCCGGCGTGTAGTCAGGATGGCCAGTGAGGATATTGGCAACGCGGATCCGCGTGCACTGGAAATTGCCTTGAATGCCTGGGATGTGCAGGAGAGACTGGGCAGTCCGGAAGGTGAGCTCAGTCTGGCCCAGGCGGTGATCTATATTGCCTGTGCCGCAAAGAGCAATGCCGCCTACGTGGCCTTCAAGACCGCGATGCACGAAGCAAGGCATTCAGAGAGTTATGATGTGCCAATGCACATTCGCAATGCGCCAACACAACTCATGAAGGACATGGACTATGGTGAGGACTATCGCTATGCTCACGATGAGCCGGAAGCTTATAGCGCCGGTGATAACTATTTTCCTGAGGCGCTGAAAGACAAGCGCTTTTATTTCCCCACTGAGCGTGGCCTGGAAATTAAAATAAAGGAAAAATTGGACTATCTGCGCAAACTGGATGCCAGTTCAGCATTCAAACGTTATAAATAGATCAGGATAAAGCAGGGTGGAAATGTGATGCCGTATTTAGCGGTTGCAGTGGGTGGTGCATTGGGAGCGATGGCACGTTACTGGATGTATAATGCCTGGCAGAAGCTGGCTGAGCATTCGTTTCCCTATATTACCTTGCTGGTGAATGTTTTCGGGTCTTTGCTGATTGGTGTGGTCTTTGTGCTGCTGGTAGAGCGAGGCGCTTTGTCGCTTGAGTGGCGAAATGTGATAAGCGTGGGCTTTCTGGGGGGCTTTACGACGTTTTCCACTTTTTCCCTTGATGCGCTCTCGCTACTTGAGCAGGGTGAGATTGCACTGGCCCTGCTTTACGTGCTGGCCAGCGTGCTGGTTTGTATACTGGCTGCCTGGCTAGGCCTGACCGTTACCCGTATGATGTTTTAAGAAATCAATCGACAGAAGAAGTAGAGCTATTCATGTTAGATCATAAATTACTGCGTAACGAGCCGGAGCTGCTTGCCAAAAAGCTTCAATTACGAGGTTTTACACTGGATGTCAGCCTTATTAAGACACTTGAAGAGCAGCGCAAGTCACTGCAGGTAGCTACCGAAGAACTGCAGAACCAACGCAATACTCGCTCCAAACATATAGGAAAGGCCAAGGCTGCCGGAGAAAATATTGCGCCCTTACTGGCAGAAGTCGAAAAGCTCAAGGACGAACTGGAGGAAAAGAAGCAGGCATTGGCAAAAATACAGCTTGCCTTTGAAGAAATAATTCACTCGACGCCCAACCTGCCGGATGAAAAAGTGCCGGTTGGACAGGATGAAAGTGCTAATGTTGAAATCAGACGTTGGGGCGACCCGAGAAACTTCGAGTTTGAGGTAAAGGATCATATCGCTCTTGGGGAACAGGGAGATGCTCTGGATTTTGCTGCAGCAGGTAAGATTACCGGATCACGTTTTGTCGTGATGCGTGGTGAAATTGCTCGTCTGCACCGTGCACTCATACAGTACATGCTGGATCTGCATGGACAGGAGCATGGCTATACGGAAGTTTATGCTCCTTATATCGTCAACAGTCAGACCCTGTTCGGAACCGGCCAGCTCCCCAAGTTTGCGGAGGACTTGTTTCGCCTGGAAGGAGAACAAGATTTTTACCTGATCCCGACAGCAGAAGTACCTGTAACCAATATTGCCCGCGATGAAATTATCGATGCTGCACAGTTGCCATTAAAATTTGTCTGCCATACGCCCTGTTTCCGGAGCGAGGCTGGCAGTTACGGCAAGGACACCAAGGGTATGATTAGACAGCATCAATTTGAAAAGGTTGAACTGGTGCAAATTGTCAGGCCGAAAGATTCTGTCCAGGCTCATGAAAATCTTGTGGCTGACGCTGAACAGGTCCTGCAGAACCTGAAGCTGCCTTATCGCACCGTGGTACTTTGTGGGGGTGATCTTGGTTTTGGTGCCAGGCTGACCTACGACATCGAAGTCTGGCTACCAGGACAGAACAGCTATAGAGAAATTTCATCCTGCAGCAATTATGGTGACTTCCAGGCCAGACGCATGCATGCCAGATGGCGAAATCCGGAAACGGGCAAGCCGGAGCTTGTGCATACGCTGAATGGCTCAGGGCTTGCGGTGGGCAGAACGCTAATTGCTGTGCTGGAAAATTACCAGCAGGCCGATGGCAGTGTGATTATTCCGGAAGTCTTACAAAGCTATATCGGCGGCACGGAAACTATCCTCAAGCCCTGATGGATTTTCTTCCCATTTTTTTCAAAGTGCAGGCCAGACGGGTACTTCTGGTTGGCGGTGGTGATATTGCCTTGCGCAAGGCTCGACTCTTGTTGCGTGCCGGTGCACAGATCAAACTCGTTGCCAGTCAAATCAATACCGAGCTTCGCCAGCATCTGGACTCTGCAGAGCATGAATTGATAGAACGTGCCTATGCAGCCGATGATATGTCGGCAGTCAGCATGGTGATAGCAGCAAGCAATGATAGCCAATTGAACCGCCAGATCTATGATCAGGCGCTTGCACAAAGCCTACCAGTCAATGTTGTGGACCAGCCAGAACTCTGCACCTTTATTTTTCCGTCGATCTTGGATCGAGATCCACTTTTGATTGCCGTTTCCAGCAGTGGCCGTTCACCGGTTCTGACAAGACTGCTAAGGTCGCGACTGGAAACCTTTATCCCGGCTGCCTATGGCCGCTTGGCAAACTTTCTGGGGGCTCACCGTCAGCGCGTCAAAGCGGCAATCAGCGATAACACCCTGCGCATGCGATTCTGGGAAAAAATCATCAATGGGCCTGTTGCGGAAAGTGTTCTGGCCGATAAGCAGGCGCAGGCCGAAAGGCTGTTTGAGGATGCCTTGCAGGCTGATTTGCAGGCCGAGTCGCCAGGAGAAGTCTATCTGGTGGGGGCTGGTCCGGGAGATCCGGATTTGTTGACTTTTCGCGCCCTGCGTCTAATGCAGCAGGCGGATGTAGTGCTGTATGACCGTCTGGTTTCTGAGCAGGTGTTGAATATGACCCGACAAGATGCCGAAAAGATACATGTTGGTAAACAGCGCCAACAGCATACGATGCCACAACAGGAAATCAGCTCCCTGCTGGTTAGCTTGGCGCAATCCGGTAAACGTGTATTGCGTCTAAAAGGTGGAGATCCTTTTATTTTTGGCAGGGGTGGTGAAGAAATCGAAAAACTGGCGCAGGCAAGGATACCCTTTCAGGTGGTGCCAGGTATCACAGCAGCGTCGGGTTGTTCCTCGTATGCAGGCATTCCCTTGACTCATCGTGATTACGCACAGTCCGTCGTGTTTGTTACTGGGCACATGAAAAATGGGCAGTGTGATCTCAACTGGCAATCCCTGGTTCAGGAAAATCAGACGATCGTTATATACATGGGATTGATCAGCTTGCCTATGATTTGCGCTGAACTGATCAAGCATGGACGTAAAAAAAATACCCCCATTGCATTAATACAGCAGGGGACATTACCGCAGCAAAAAATTCTCACTGGTACTCTTGCAAGTCTCCCATCTATAGTCGAGGCTGGTCATGTTAGGGCGCCAACCTTAATAATTGTGGGTGAAGTGGTCGCATTACATGAGAGGCTTGCCTGGCGATAAAAGCAAATTCATACAAGAAAAATAATAAATTACATAGCAGTTTCCATTTTCAGAGAAAATAAAAATATGAATATTCGCAAAGCAAAACCTGAAGATGCGCCAATAATTCTGAAGCTGATCAAGGAACTGGCCATTTATGAAAAGGCTGGAGAAGAAGTGCTGTGCTCTGTGCAAGATGTCCATGATAGTCTTTTTAGTGGCAAAGCCAAAGCTAACGCCTTGCTGGTTGATGTCGAGGATGAGGTCGTGGCTTATGCGATTTATTTCTATAACTACTCGACCTGGCTTGGACGAGCAGGTATTTATCTGGAAGACCTTTATGTACAGGAAGCTTTTCGCAAAAGAGGAATTGCCAGTGCCTTGCTCAAGCATATTGCCAATATAGCTTTGCAGGAAAATTGTGGCCGATTTGAGTGGGCGGTTCTCGACTGGAACACTCCGGCAATTGATTTTTATGAGTCGCTTGGAGCTAAGCCACAGGATGAATGGACGATTTATCGGCTAAGTGGCAAAAATCTGCACGATTTTGCCAAAAGTTGAAAAGAGATTGATCGACAATCTACTGAACAGCTGCTTTGCATCAAGTATAATCCGCAGTTTGGACATTCAAGCAGTGAAGACGCATGACTGAAGTACGTACCCGTATTGCTCCATCACCAACAGGCGATCCTCATGTCGGTACCGCCTATATCGCCCTATTTAATCTGTGTTTTGCGCGTCAACATGGTGGAAAGTTTATATTGCGCATTGAGGATACGGATCAGTTACGCAGCACTAGTGAGTCAGAAGCCGACATTCTGGCAGCGCTGAAGTGGCTGGGGCTGGATTGGGACGAAGGACCAGATAAGGGAGGTGATTTTGGGCCTTATCGGCAAAGTGAGCGCTCGGAAATATACCGCCAATATGTGAATATCTTGCTGGAACAGGGTGATGCCTTTCACTGTTTCTGTTCAGCAGAAAGGCTCGATAGTCTGCGTAAACGGCAGATGGAGGATAAACGCAGCCTTGGTTATGACGGTTATTGTCTCAAGCTGAGCCAGGCCGAGGTTAAGGCCAATCTGGAAAAAAGTATGCCTCACGTGATTCGCATGAAAGTGCCTGAATCAGGGGAGTGCATTGTAAAAGACATGCTGCGTGATGATGTTGCCATCGACTGGCGACAGATTGATATGCAGGTGCTGATGAAATCAGATGGGCTGCCAACATACCATCTTGCCAATGTCGTTGATGATCATCTGATGAAAATTAGCCATGTGATCCGGGGGGAAGAGTGGATCAATTCAGCCCCTAAACACCTGCTGCTCTATCATTATTTTGGCTGGGAAGCGCCGCAGCTTTGCCACATGCCGCTCTTACGCAATCCTGACAAGAGCAAACTTAGCAAGCGAAAGAATCCGACCAGTATCAATTATTATCGATGTATGGGCTATCTGGCCGAAGCGGTGACGAACTATCTGGGTATGATGGGCTGGTCCATGCCGGATGAAAAGGAAATGTTTTCTCTGCAGGAAATGATTAGTCATTTTGAAATTCAACGTGTATCACTTGGTGGGCCGGTGTTTGATACTGAAAAACTGAACTGGCTGAATGGCCGCTATCTGCGAGAATCGCTCTCTGATGAGGAATTCATGCAGCGCTTTTCAGACTGGGCCATGCGCCCGGAAATGCTGCATGCAATCGTTCCTCTTATCAAGCAACGGGTTGAGCGTTTTAGTGATGTGGCCCCACTAGCTGCGTTCTTTTTTTCCGGTCTGCCTGCAATCAGTGAGCAGAGTTTTGAGCACAATACACTGACAAATGAAGAATCCCTGAAAATTTTACAGTTTATTGCCTGGAAAATGGAGAATCTGAAGGGATGGCATCGAGAACGGATTGAGCAGTCGTTGATGAGTCTATCGGTACAAATGGATTATAAAATTCGCGATTTTCTTTTTCCGGTTTTTATCGCCATTGCAGGAGTAGCTGTGTCTACCTCGGTGATAGATTCGATTGCTGTGCTTGGGTTG
Source organism: Gammaproteobacteria bacterium (assembly GCA_038148435.1). GTDB lineage: Bacteria > Pseudomonadota > Gammaproteobacteria > Pseudomonadales > Pseudohongiellaceae > UBA5109. The sequence continues at coordinate 6,987 of JAYQVM010000087.1, forward strand.
GATATAACCAGGGCACGTTTGCGTCATGCCATCACCGTTCTGGGTGGAATTTCCAACAAGCAACTTAAAAAATTGGAAAAAGAATTTGCTGACCTGGGGGCTTGCGACTCGACTCCTTAATAATTTCTTTATTCCTTGACAGCTCAGAGGGTGCTGCTTAGAATGCGCGTCTTTGCTGATTTTGATTGGCAATTAACTTGCAAATAAAAGATGTTTGTAGAGCAAAGCGGGGCCATAGCTCAGCTGGGAGAGCGCAACGCTGGCAGCGTTGAGGTCAG
>JAYQVM010000088.1:0-7208 GCA_038148435.1 Gammaproteobacteria bacterium
CCGCATAGCGTTAGAACCGGGCCAGATTCTTTTGTCAGGTTCTTTTACTGCACCGGTTATTGTCAATCCTGGTGACCATATCCTGGCTGATTACGGTCAGCTAGGTGAAATCAGCTGTAAATTTATCTGAATCACGGGCAGAGAAACATGCAACACATCAAAAATTCATTTAAAAAGGCACTGCAGGCAGGCCATCAGCAATATGGACTTTGGCTCGGCTTTTGCAATGCGATCTCTGCAGAATTATGCGGCCACTGTGGTTATGACTGGCTGCTGATTGATGCCGAACATGCCCCGAATGATCTCAACAGTATCCATCAGCAATTGCTGGCTATTGAAAATACCCCAAGCCATCCGGTAGTCAGACTGGTGGAAGGTAATGCGGCACAGATCAAACAGATACTGGACCTAGGCGCCCGTAGCCTACTGATTCCGATGATTGAAAACGCTGAACAAGCAAAAGATATGGTCGATGCAGTGCGTTACCCACCGAACGGCAAGCGAGGCGTTGGCTCCGCTTTAGCACGTGCAGCCCGCTGGAATCAGGTGGAAGCTTACCTACAAAAAGCTGAAGCGGAAATCTGTCTCCTGCTGCAGGTGGAGTCAATCGCCGGGCTGGAAAATCTAGATGCTATACTCGCTGTTGAGGGTGTTGATGGTATTTTTATTGGCCCGGCAGATTTGGCGGCTTCCATGGGGCATCTGGGTAACCCCTCACATCCAGACGTTGTTGCTGCCGTTGAACATGCCCTGGCAAAAATTAGAGCTACTTCTAAGGCTGCTGGCACCCTGGTAGGCAACCCAACTATGGCCAAGCACTATGAAAAATCCGGAGTACAATTCCTTGCACTGGGCATTGATACCCTGATTCTGGCACAGGGTGCGAAACATATTCTCGAGCAGCATCTGTCATAGGACAGTAAAAGCTGTAAAAATCCGGTAAAACTTATGATAAACCGGAAGCAATGAACTAAAGGAGCTCCCTTATGGGAAAAGTAGCGCTGGCTGCAAAAATTACACATGTGCCATCCATGTACCTGTCGGAGCTTGATGGACCAACCAAGGGTATTCGAACGGCAGCCATTGAAGGGCATCAGGAAATCAGTCGCCGCTGTCGAACTCTTGGTGTCGATACCATCATCGTTTTTGATACTCACTGGCTCGTAAATTCTGGTTATCACATCAATTGTCGCCCTTTAGCGGAAGGGATCTATACTAGCAACGAGTTGCCTCACTTCATCAACAACATGAAATTTTCCATACCCGGTAATCCGGAGCTGGGTAAAATCCTCAGCCAGGAATGCAATGCTCAAGGTGTTGAAACCTTGGTGCATGTCGACACCACACTGGATCCGGAATACGGCACATTGGTTCCCATGCGTTACATGAACGAAGATAGGCATTTCAAGGCAATTTCGGTATCCGCTTTGTGCATGGTACATTATCTTGATGATAGTGCACGTCTTGGTTGGGCCATCCGTGAAGCTGTAGAAAAACACTATGACGGAACAGTGGCTATTTTTGCCAGCGGCTCCCTATCTCACCGCTTTGCCCAGAATGGCTCAGCACCGGAATACCTTAACAAAATCTGGAGTCCTTTTCTGGAAAGACTGGACCACGAAGTCGTGGAGATGTGGAAGAACGCAGAGTGGTCAACTTTCTGTGAGATGCTACCGGAGTATGCCGCCAAGGGACAAGGAGAGGGCTTCATGCATGACACGGCCATGCTCCTGGGCGCACTGGGCTGGTCTGACTATGATCAGCCGGTTGAAATCATCACTCCATATTTTGGTAGTTCTGGAACCGGACAGATCAATGCCATTTTCCCGGTTTCACCGCAAAGTGGTGAAAAGGTTCCCCAACCCAAGGCTGCCATAGGTAATGCCCTTGCTTACGGTGAAAGCCGCCTCTGAGGCAGCAAGACAACAGCAATATTTGCCAGTCCATCATCACAAATAAACCCTATAACTAAATAATAAAAAGGATGAGCATGCAAAACACTCCTACCAATACCCAGGAAAGGCTTGCTGAACTGATCGACAAAGGCAATGTGTCAGGACAACAGATTATTGTTATTGCCCTGTGCATGATTCTCAATATGCTAGACGGTTTTGATATCACAGCTATGTCCATCGTCAACACTGCAGTAGCAAATGAGCTGCAGTTGACGCCTGATCGCCTCGGCCTGATATCCAGTGCGGCGCTGTTTGGCATGGCATGCGGCGCCATGTTTGTCGCACCATTGTCAGACATATTCGGTCGCAAGCGCGTGATTTTATCCAGCGTAGTAGCTGTCAGTCTTACCATTATCCTGACGGCAAACGCAACGTCTTATGCCGAATTTATCGTACTTCGCATTATCAGTGGGCTCGGGGTTGGCGCTATGCTTGCCTCTCAGGCAGCGCTGGCTATTGAGTATAGTCCAGACAAATACAAGGCGCTTTCAGTAACTTTGGTCACCTCTGGCTATCCACTAGGCGGTATGTTCACTGCCGTCATCGGCAACTACATCATGCCTGAATTCGGCTGGCGCGGTATGTTCTGGTTCGGTGGCGTACTAACCTTCATGATGGGAGTGCTTGTTCTGTTCCTACTTCCAGAGTCGCTACAGTATCTGAGCCAGCGGCAACCCAAAAATGCCCTGCAAAAAATCAACCGGATTCTGCAAAAACTTGCCAACACCGAATTTAGCGAACTGCCTGCTCCTGACACGTCGAGTCAGTCCCTCAAGCAAGCTTCAGCATTGGAAAATTTCAAGGGCATGCTGGCAAAAGACTACTTAAAAACTACGCTGTTGATCTGGACCACTTTTCTTTGCTGTTTCAGCACCATGTACTTCCTGTTTACCTGGATACCAGCGCTAATGGAATATTCAGGTTTCGCCCCAGAAGTCGGCCGAACAGCTTTTTTCCTGTTCAATCTGGGCGGGGTTATTGGTATTTACATACTGGGAATCATTTCCACCCGCTACAAGCTATCCAACATCATCTGTACCTTTTTGTTGCTATCGGGTGGCTTCCTGATTACTTTTGCAGCTTCGCCCAATCAGCAGATGCTGCTATTAGGACTAGTGTTCATCATCGGAGTACTGTTCCAGGGAGGCTTTACCGGCCTCTATGCCGTTGCTGCCAAGGTTTATCCGGTCGAAATCCGCAGTACCGGTGTTGGCTGGGCAATTGGACTCGGCAGAATCGGCGCCGTTATCGGTCCCGGAGTCGCCGGCTTCCTGATTGCCGCTGGCCTTAGCATGTCGATCAACTTTTTCATTTTTGCAGTACCGGCCGTGCTCGGTGGACTAATTGCTTATCGCCTGCATGTCAGATAGCCTCGGCTGCTGCAAAACCTATTACAAAGAGAACCGATTATGCTAATGCACACCCCTCGATTATTAATCTTATCTTTACTGTTTAGCGCCAGCCCCTTGCTTGCCCAGAACTCTGCCTTACGCTTCAATGCCGGCTCCAGTCTACAATCCTGGCAGGACCCGGCCGTACAGAATGTACTGGCAAAGTGCAGTGACCCGGCTGAACCGATTGCCATTCCCTTTACCCCTAGTGATCCCGCAGCAACCGCTATTGCCGAACTGGATTTACCTGAAGTCACAAGCGGCATCGATGATATTTTGGCTGCCGGTAGCGAGTGGGAACTTGTCTGGGCCTGGAACGGCAATAACGCGGTCGGCCCGATTGCCACCGAGGATGGCGGCCTGCTTTTTGCCAATAATGATGCCAGCAATGTTATTCGCCTGAACACCGACGGCAGTTCAGAAATTGTCTATGCCAACACCAATACTGGCGGTGCATTGTCCCGTAACAAGCAGGGAGAATTGTTTGTCCTGAGTCGTGGCTTGAATCCGGGCATTATTCAACTCGAGCCCGAGCGATCTGTTTTTGTAGACAGCTACCGGGGAGAACCCCTCGATTGTGTCGGCGGCATCGTTAACGACCTGGCTGCCGATGCCAAAGGCGGGGTGTATTTCACTATTTCTGCAGCTGGCTTTTATTACGCTACTCCTGAAGGTGAAGCGACGCGTTATGGTGACAACGTTGTCGGCACTAATGGTATTTTGCTGAGTCCGGATGAAGAGGTGCTATATGTCACCAACGGTTCGGTCGTGGTCGCTTTCGATGTCGAGGTTGACGGTTCTCTGAGAAACCAGCGAGACTTTGCTACTCTGAGTACTGGCGGTGGTGACGGCATGGCCGTGGATAGTCAAGGTAAGCTTTTTGTCAGTAATGGCAGCGGCGTGGATGTGTTTGATACCCGCGGCCGCTTTCTGGGCAACATCCCCGGCCCTCAAGGTTTGCATGGAGTTGTATTTAGCGGTAAGGATAAGCGCTATCTCTATGCCATCGTCCTGCGCGGCGCATTCCAGGGCAGCCCGGACAACTGGATTATCCGCATTCCCGTCTTGAGCCAGGGTTATCTGGGTCGCGCCAAATAAAGCCAGCGTCTTAGCTTAAATATGGGTAAGCGCGACAGCCTGAAGCTCTGGATTCAATTCCCTCACTTTGGTGCTAGGTAGCAAACGCATAATAAGAATATTGTCAGCCAAAATTAGCGCTCTAGCCCAAAGGAGATTCTGCCTTTTTTGATAACTAGCTCAGGATCCCGCAGAACAGCCATATCCAGTAGGGGGTTACCTGCTACTACAATGACATCCGCCAGTTTGCCTGCCTCAAGTGTCCCCACTTGCTCATTCATACCCATGACCTGAGCTGCCAGCCCGGTGGCAGTGTAGATGGTCACCATAGGATCCATATCGAGCTCCTCCACCCAGGCAAGCATTTCCTGCCACATCCCCTGCGCGTGAGGGTTTCCCGACAGACCACTATCTGTACCCACCAACAGCGTTACCCCTGCTGCCTGTAACTGTGTGACCTTGGCTTTGATAATATCGGTTGCTGCCTGCGCCGGATCATAGTTCAACAGCGAATTACGGACATCCTCGGCAATACTGGCCGGCAAGCCCAGATAATTTTCCGGGTCATCGAGCAGTTCCCTATCCTCATTTGCGGCACCAATCCGTAACGGCAATCCGATGGTGGGTGTCCAGTAAAGGCTTGAGCCGTTGGCAATCCGTGATTCAATCAGCTGCATCAGACTGCTCGGATAGGCCTCACTGCCGGTGCCGATATGCTGAAATTCATCAATGCCGCCAGCCAGGCCGATTTCAATTTCGGCATCCGTTCTGCCATGTGCCGTGACCAGCAAACCCTGTGAATGGGCAATATCCGTTACGGTACGCACGTCATCCACAGTGAGTTCTTCGGCATTGCTGACTTTTAGTACGTCAGCCTGTAACTCGATGAGAGCTCTTGCCTGGGTCGTGGCATTTACCTGACCAGCAATATTGCGCCGGTAGTATTGCGCCCACTCCGGTGGTTGCGGCGTTAATTGCGGACCGGCTGCATACACGGTCGGCCCGAGAATCTCACCATTCTCGATCTGCTGCCGGATCAGAAAAACGGATTCCGGTGGTGCCCCCAGATCCCTCGCGCTGGTAACACCGGATTGCAACAACTGCAGAGCCGTAGCCGGCATAATGTCGTCGGCAAAACGTGAAGTATAGATTTCATGCCAGTAGCGGTTATTAGTATGGCCGGCATAGAGCAAATGCACATGCATATCCCATAAACCGGGCATAACCGTACGACCTTCAGTAGAAATCACGGTGTAATCATCGGGCACACTTAGACTACCCAGCTGCCCCACGCCCGCAATACGTTCACCATCAATCAGTAACACAGCATTCGCCAATGGAGGCGCGCCGCTGCCATCAATCAGGGTGCCACCGACCAGGGCAATTTTATCCTCAGCCAACGTCGACTGCGCCTGTACACCAGTACAGAAGACCAATACCTGAATGATGCTGGCCAGCAAACCTGCAAAAACACGATCGAATTTCAACAATGCTTTTCCCACTTTATTGATGTTTTCTTTCGGAAACGATAACGCCAATTGATCACTTAAGCGCAAGTAGAATTTAGCGCCTGACCGGTGCAGGTGTGGCAATGGCAGTACCATCTCGACCAGAGCCATCCAGTGCGCCCGGCTGCAAGAGGCCATCATATTGATCACGATTATTGTCGGTGCAGGCATATTCCATGATCTCCCAGTCATCAGGCGCCTTCGCAATCATATAGCCGGTAGTCCATTCCTCGATGTAAAACTTCGGATCATCTATCGTAGCCTGATACCACAGCTGATTGGCACTGACCCGTGTCCAGCGCTCGATGACATGTAACTCGTCACTGTGACGATTACCATGATCATCTAGCCAGGTTCTGTCAGTTAAGTTGACCGTATCGATCACGAGAGTATCCCCTTCCCAACGTCCAATGGAATCTCCCATCAGTGAAGGTGACCAGGTATCTCTGTGCCCCCGCCCATCGGTATAAATAACCCGGGTGTTATGCATATACTCATAATGAAAAATAACTTTATCTTTCATAACCATGATCTGAAATGGGTAGGGAGAATTGTTAACCCTGGGAACACCTGGGAATATACATCGGGAGGTATTGTCTATCAGGTTTGCCACTTCATTAAACGCAGCAAGCCCCTCTGCGGTAAATGGCAGCGGTTCGATAGGGGCTGCTATATTCAAATGGATAGCCTTGTTCCATACGCCATTCAAGTCCGCCCTTCCCCAGTCATCCCTGGGTGCTGCTGTGCTATCCGAGGTTGGCATTTCTATCAACACAGGAGAAGGCTGCGCATATGCATGAAATGGCTGCAATAAAATCGCGGCGAAGGTACAAACCAGTACTCTTATTATTGTTGTCTTCATCGAAATTCTCCGGTAAGTAAAGGTTATCGATTACGTGGTGGTGCATCGGGACCGTCATCATTGGGCCGTCCAAATATAACCTGCCCCTGATACTCCCAACCCCTGCCATTGCAGATATTCTGCCCATTAAAGGCAAGGTATCCATAAATCGTCAGTTCCTCGCCAATGGCAACGGTTCTTTCAGTGAAACCGTTACGAACCAGCGCATTCGGGGCACCGCCTTCACACCGCCAAGAAGATATGGAGCCATCCTCATCAGTCACATCCAGCATGATCCAGATATGCGGATTGCGCCATTCCACTTCCGTCACTGTTCCTGTCAGGGTAATGGGTGAATTGGAATCAAACTGGGAAAAAAATGAATGATGTGCCATTGCTGGTAATGACGAAACCAGAAAGAATACTAGCGTTACTA
>JAYQVM010000089.1:0-7160 GCA_038148435.1 Gammaproteobacteria bacterium
CTTTTCTACAAAAGACTTACCTGATGCAAACACCCGTCCCAGTTATGCAACTCCGCGGTGGTAGTTCCAAAGGACTTTATTTTAAAGCCAGTGATTTACCAGCTGACCAGGCAACTAAAGATGCGGTCTTGATTGCTGCAATGTGTGGTGTTGATGGCGCCGATGAACGCCAGATCGATGGTCTGGGTGGTGCAGACCCATTGACTAGTAAGATTGGTATTGTGAGTCTTTCATCCCGTGAAGGAATTGATCTGGAATATGAATTTGTTCAGGTCGTGGTTGGGAGTAATACAACGGATCGTACCCAGAATTGCGGCAACATTCTTGCCGGTGTCGTGCCCTTTGCCATCGAAAGCGGCCTGCTCAATACACAAAGTCCCCAGACCAGTGCCCGTGTCTATATGCTTAACAGTGGCTCGGTCTGTGAGGTAGTGGTGGAGACGCCAGCAGGACAAATAAACTATTCAGGGCAAGCAAAAATAGATGGTGTCCCGGGTAAAGCGGCTCCCGTGATCTGTAACTACATGGACCTAGCAGGTTCGGCTACCGGCAAGCTCCTGCCCACCGGCAATCTCATCGATACTATCGATGGGGTAGAAATCACATGTATTGATAATGGAATGCCCATTGTTTTGCTGAAGGCAGAAGATCTAGGTATTAGTGGCTATGAAAGCCGAGATCAACTTAATGCCAATGAGGCGCTTAAAGCAAAACTCGAAAGTATTCGTTTACAGATTGGTCCTCAGATGAACCTGGGCGATGTCTCGAGCAAGGTTGTACCAAAGATGACGATCATTGCACCCGCGATAGCAGGAGGCATCATTCATACACGCAGTTTTATACCGCATGTCTGTCATGCCGCCATTGGGGTGCTGGCTGCGGTTTCCGTTGCCACGGCCTGTATCATTCCAGGGACAGTCGCACAATCCCTGGTGAGTCTACCAAAAGCAGGTAAGACCTATTCGGTGGAGCATCCTAGCGGTGAGTTTTCTGTGAGTCTGGAAATAAAACAGGCTCCCGATCAACAAGTGGAAGTGAAAAAAGCTGGGCTTTTACGCACGGCCCGCTTGCTGAGTCGGGGAGAAGTTATGATTCCAGAAGAGATATGGCAGCGTTAAAAAATAATAGGTACGTTTGAAAAAAATACTCATGCTGCAGTAAAAATTTTTCTCTCCTAAGGGGGCATGAAAAGCAAACAGAACGGCTCTATTTGGCTGTTTCACCAAAAAGTAATTTCAGGGTTGATTTATGAGTGAAAAGAAAACATGTATGCCGCCGGATCCTAATACCCGCACACCGGTATTCAAGGCACCGCCATTATCCTGCGATGCTCATTGCCATGTCTTTGGGCCAAAAGATATATTTCCTTATCACCCGAGCAGTACTTATGAGCCGCCGGATGCGGGCAAGGATAAGCTCAAGGCTCTGCATGACATCCTGGGGATAGAGCGGGCCGTTATTGTACAAGCTAGCTGTCACGGCCCAGATAATCGTGCCATGATCGATGCCATTGCTGCTAGTCAGGGGGCATATCGTGGTGTCTGCATTGCAAATGATAGCTTCACTGAAAATGATTTCCAGGATCTGCATGACGGCGGTGTGCGTGGTGTGCGTTTCAATTTCGTCACACATCTGGGTGGTACGCCAAATCTAGAGATGATGAAAAAGGTGCTGGATCGAGTGAAACCACTGGGCTGGCATCTGGTGATTCACGTCAATGCTGAAGACATTATCAAGTTTCAGGATTTTTTTGCCCAGTTTGATATGGAAATTGTAGTAGATCATATGGGGCGGGTACCCTGCGACCAGGGTACAGGTCAAAAAGCCTTCCAGATTCTCAAAGAATTTATGCAGCGGGAAAACTGGTGGGTTAAAGTGTGCGGCTCGGAGCGAATTTCTAGTGAAGGGCCTCCCTTCCATGATGCCGTGCCTTTTGCAAGGGAACTGATTCAGATAGCTCCAGATCGCACGCTCTGGGGTACCGATTATCCACACCCGAATATTTCTCGCTGGATGCCCAATGACGGAGATCTGCTGGACCTTGTACCTCTGTTTGCTGAAGATGAAGGCCTGCAACGAAAGGTGCTGGTTGCTAATCCGGCGCGACTTTACGGTTTTGATGATTAATTGCTGTAATAGGCTTCCTGAACCAAGGATATAGATATGAAAACTGTTGCCGTACGCAATATTGAACGCGCTGACAAAGCGCTCATTGATGAGCTGGAGAGTCTAGGGGTTGCTACTGTTCACGAGGCGCAAGGACGCATTGGTCTCCTGCAGCCCTATATTCGCCCGATTTATTCTGGTGCCAGAATAGCGGGTTCTGCAGTGACTATTCTGGCGCAGCCCGGGGATAACTGGATGGTTCATGTGGCCATTGAGCTGTGCCAGCCCGGCGATATACTGGTGGTCGGATTGACTGCAGATAGCAGTGACGGTTTCTTTGGTGATCTGCTGGCCGAGTCCTGTAAGGCTAGAGGTGTGAAAGGCCTGGTGATTGATGCCGGGGTACGTGATATTCGTGATCTAAAAGCAATGGGTTTCCCAGTCTGGTCAAAAGCTGTACATGCCAAAGGAACCGTCAAGGCTACGCTGGGAGCGGTGAATGTTCCCATCGTCTGTGCTGGCCAGTATGTTATGCCGGGTGATGTGATCATTGCCGATGACGATGGTGTCTGTATTGTGGAACGTGAGTCCGCAGCAAAAGTAGTGGAGGCGGGTAAACAGCGCGAAGCCAATGAAGTGGCAAAACGTGAAAGATTGGGCAAGGGAGAGCTGGGGCTGGATATATACAATATGCGCCCGCTTCTGGAAGAAGAGGGGCTGGTGTACCTTGATACATTGGATGAGCTGAAAAATTTAAAAAAATAAGCGCTGTAACCGAGCAGGATTCTATTAACCCTTAAAGAGATATAAAAAAGGATGATTATAGATTGTCATGGCCATTATACGACGGCTCCCGATTCGCTGGGTGAATACCGCGATGCTCAAAAAGTAGCGCTGTTATCGGATCCGGAACATAGAGGAGAAAAGGGGGTAATCGATATCAGTGATGATGATATCCGTGAAAGCCTCGAAAATTCACAACTGAAACTGCAGGCAGAGCGAGGAGCCGACCTGACCATTTTTTCCCCGCGGGCCAGCTGGATGGGACCGCACATCGGCAATGCCTGGACCAGCAAATTTTGGACAGAACATACCAATGAGCTGATTTATCGGGTTACTCAGTTGTACCCTAACAATTTTATAGGGGCTTGTGCCCTACCGCAGTCACCAGGAACGCCGATGGATAACAGCATTGCCGAGCTGGAGCGCTGTATCAATGAATTTGGTTTTGTCGGATGCAACCTGAATCTGGATCCTTCAGGAGGACATTTTGATTCTCCTCCACTGGGAGATCGCTACTGGTATCCGTTTTATGAAAAGATGGTTGAGCTGGATGTGCCTGCCATGATTCATGTCAGCGGTTCTTGCAACCCCGCTTTTCATGCGACTGGCTCTTACTACCTGAGTGCAGACACGGTTGCTTTTATGCAACTGATGCAATCAACAGTGACACAGGATTTTCCGAGCATAAAATTTATTATTCCGCATGGGGGTGGTGCGGTGCCTTATCACTGGGGACGTTTCCGAGGCCTCGCCGATATGCTTAAACTGCCGCCACTGGATGAATTACTGATGAATAATGTTTTCTTTGATACCTGTGTCTATCACCAGAAAGGTATTGATATGCTCTTAAAAGTCATTGCGAATAAAAATATCTTATTTGCATCCGAAATGGTGGGAGCTGTCCGAGGAATAGATCCTGAGACGGGCCACTATTTCGACGATACTAAGCGTTATATTGAAAATGCCGCTATCAGTGATGAGGAAAAGGCGAATATCTTCGAACATAATATTCGCCTCGTTTACCCACGTATCAATAAATATCTGTAAATTTTTGGTAGTCTTTTTTTTGATCAAATAAGCGAAAACATACAGTCATGCATTTTTGCCACATGTTATGGTAGCTTCGCAAACCGACTGAAGCCGCGCTTAATGGGGGAGAGCCATGAAAGCTGAATTAGAAGCACAATTTGAGGATATTCCTGGAACCTATCTGTTCAATCGCAAACGTTGTCAGAAAGGCTATCACCTGAATATGCTCTTCATGTCTTTGCTAAAAGAAGAAAATCGGAAAGCGTTTTTGGCCGATGAAGATGCCTATCTGGATACTTTCCCTCTAACGGAAGCCCAGAAACAAGTTGTGCTGAAAAGGGATTTCAATGGGATTTTAGAAGTTGGCGGCAACATCTATTATGCCGCCAAACTGGGGGCAACTCTGGGCTTATCTTTTCAGTATATGGCAGGTTCCATGTCCGGTATGTCACAGGATGAGTATCGCGACATGATGGTGGCAGGTGGTCGCCATATTGAAGGAAACCGTAGTAAATCGGAGAAATAATAATGGCTAAAATTGTCGCTGGATTATGCACCTCTCATGTGCCTGCGATTGGAGTCGCCCACGACCAGGGTCTAACTGAAGAACCTTACTGGAAACCTCTATTTGAAGGGTATGGCCCAGCCCAGGATTGGTTGAAAGAAGTTGATCCTGATGTCGTCATTCTGGTTTATAACGACCATGGGACAGTTTTTTCCCTACAGTCCATTCCGACCTTTTCTATCGGTGTTGCACAGCAATACAAGCCTGCTGATGAAGGCTGGGGTCCACGACCGGTCCCTGTTGTGGAAGGGGATGCAGAACTGTCCTGGCACCTTGCTGAATCCCTAATTCTGGATGAATTCGATATGACTATCATGAATGAAATGGATGTGGATCATGGCCTGACGGTCCCATTATCCATAACCTGTGGCCATGTGGATAAATGGCCTTTCAAGGTCATACCGCTGGCGGTTAATGTAGTCCTCTACCCGCCACCCACTGGGAACCGTTGTTACAATCTGGGTAAGGCGATCCGTCGTGCTGTCGATGCTTATGACAAAGATCTCAAAGTTGTTATCATGGGCACTGGCGGTATGTCACATCAGTTGCATGGACCTCGCGCCGGCCTTATCAACAAGGAATGGGATACTCGTTTTCTGGATGATCTCTCAGATAATCCGGAGCGCTTGAAAAATATTCCGCATATTGAGTACGTCCGGGAAACCGGAGCTGAAGGAATTGAAATGGTGATGTGGCTGGTGATGCGTGGCGCCTTAGATGATAAGGTGAAGGAAATTTATCGCCATTATCATGTGCCAGCTTCCAACACAGGCGCAGGACTTATCATTCTGGAAAATGATTGAGCGTGCCTCTTTCAAATTGAAAGGCCTCAAGGCAATAAATCAATAAGCAATAAGCAAGAGAGTTATTATGAAAATTATTATGGTAGGCCAGGGAGCCTTCGGTAAGAAACATCTGGATGGTATTAAAAATATTGAAGGCATGGAGGTAGTCAGTCTGTGTGGAGGGAACCAGGAATCAACCCGGGCAGTTGCAGAAGAGTACGGCATCCCTCACTACAGCGCTGATCTGAGTGAATGTCTGCAGCAGCCAGATGTTGAAGCAGCCATCATTGCTTCGCCTACTCAGATACATGCAGTCCAGGCTATACAGTGCATGCAGGCTGGCAAACATGTCGAGATTGAAATTCCGATGGCGGATAAGATTGAGGATGCCCGTGAGATTGTCAGGGTGCAGAAGGAAACCGGGGTAGTAGCCATGGCCGGCCATACCCGTCGCTTTAATCCCTCACATCAGTGGATTCATAACAAAATCAAAGCTGGTGAACTAAAAGTGCAGCAGATGGATGTGCAGACCTACTTTTTCAGGCGAAGCAACCTCAATGCGCTCGGGCAACCTCGCAGCTGGACAGATCATCTGCTCTGGCATCATGCCTGCCATACGGTGGATCTGTTTCAGTATCAGACCGGTGAGGTAATCTCTCAACAGTTTGCTCTAGAAGGTCCGCATCATCCGGAGCTGGGAATTGCTATGGATATGTCCATCGGCATGAAGGTGCCGAGTGGCGCTATCTGTACCCTCTCGCTGTCATTTAACAACGATGGACCGCTTGGAACTTTCTTTCGGTACATTTGTGATAATGGCACCTACATCGCTCGTTACGATGACCTGTTTAATGGTCGTGAAGAGCAGATAGACGTCAGCCAAGTTGATGTCTCAATGAACGGTATCGAATTGCAAGATCGTGAGTTCTTTGCTGCCATCAGGGATGGCCGTGAGCCCAATGCCAGTGTGGCACAGGCTTTAGATGCCATGGAAACCTTGGAGCGGCTGGAGCAGTGCCTAGAGGCTAATAAAAAATAACGGCCTTAGGCTTCGCCCCAAATAGATCGTGCGGTATTGACCACCAGTTCTAGCTTGCGCCATTGGTCATCATAACTCAGTTCATTACCGTGATGAGTTGATGAGAAACCGCACTGTGGGCTGATGCACATATTTTCCAGCGGTATATACCGGGCTGCTTCATCAATGCGTTTCTGCAAGTCGGCCATATCTTCGAGTTGGGCCACCTTGGATGACACAATTCCCAGTACCACACGCTTGTTCTCTGGCACGAAACGTAGCGGAGCAAAATCACCGGAACGTTCGTCATCGTATTCTAGAAAATAGCCATCAACATTAATTTGATCGAAGAGTATTTCCGCAACCGGTTCATAGCCTCCTTCGGCGAACCATGTGCTACGGTAATTACCCCGGCAAAGGTGAATGCAAACACTTAGATCGTTTGGTCTGCCATCAATCACGGCATTGATCAGCTCAGCATAGGTGCGAGGTAATTCATCAGGATCTTCGCCGCGCTCCCTAGCTGCCGCACGCATTTTTGGATCGCAGAGGTAAGCTAGGTTGGTGTCATCCAGCTGCAGATAGCGCAGGCCGGCCTTATAAAGATGGTTGATTTCTTTACGGTACACGGCAGCCAGATCTTCAAAAAATTCATCCATGTTGGGGTAGGAATCAATATCAATAGATTGCCTACCTCCCCGGAAATGCACCATGGTCGGTGAGGGGATGCATACCTTCGGTATCTCGCTGGTGATAGATTGCAAAAACTTAAAATCATCTACCTGAATGTCCTTTGTATGCTTGAGTTTGCCAGTGACACTACATGAAGGGGGCTTGAATCCATCTTCTGCGACACGGGCATTCGGGTTGGCTT
>JAYQVM010000090.1:0-4281 GCA_038148435.1 Gammaproteobacteria bacterium
GTCCCTTTTTGCTTTGGCAAGCTCAAGCATAAGCCTGTATAAAAGTAGCTGGTCTTGAAATTGTATTATCAGCCGGTGAAGCTTTTCATTGTCAGCGTTTGAAATTTGAAGAATAAGTTCACGGGTTTTAGTCAGCGAGTCCAATTTTTGTGACTTCCAAATTGTGTAAGAAGAATTCTTTATTTATTCCTATAAATACAAAATACACAATATTCAGGTCTCATCTTGCACAATCTTTCATAAAAGTTTTCACAATTATCACGAAATTTAGCCATGGATCATTGCTAATGGAGTTTGTAAAAAATTTTCAACTTTTGCTCTACTCTCTCCAAGCGCAAAAGTTAGAAAAAAAGCATGCGACTTTATTACCGGAAATAGTACAATGATAAGCTGATCGAAAACTGGGACTTTATAAAATATAGTTATTTAATATCAATAGTGTAAAAGTAATATTTAATGTCAGTTATAAAAACTCCATTACCTTTTTTTGATACCCTCAGCGAGATGCCCAATCCATACCGATATCCAGTGAGGACAGTAAAACACTTGCTGCAAAATGAGCCCGAGCATGCAATTGAAGATTACCAGCATGCCAGTGAATTCCTTTATTCCTATCGAGGGTCGCCTGACACCTTTTCTACTTATCGCAGAGAGATCGAGCATTTCCTTCACTGGAGCTGGTTGGTGGCAGCTAAATCACTACGGGATGTCCGACGTGAAGATATTGAAACGTACGTGGAATTTGCTCACAACCCCCCCAAATCCTGGATTGGCGACCGAAATGTTTCCCGATTTCTGGATAAACAAGGTGAACGTCAGGTTAACCCGCTATGGCGCCCTTATGTGTTGCATACGACAGGCCAGCCCTACTCTCTTTCTCAAAGTGCCACGCAATCGATTTTCGCAGTCTTGAGCAGTTTTTATAATTATCTGATTCAGGAAGAATATGCCGAGATGAATCCGGTGGCGCAAATTCGTCAGAAGAGCAAGTTCTTGCGTAAAACCCAGCATCAGAAACCGATTCGTCGACTGTCCGAGCTTCAGTGGTCCTATGTGCTGGAGGCAGCAGAAAGTCTGGCAAATTCAGACCCGGAGCACCATGAACGGACTCTTTTTATTATGCAGGCCCTGTTTGCGATGTATCTGAGGGTATCAGAACTGGTGGAAACAGAACGCTGGCAGCCCACCATGGGAGATTTTGAACGTGATCTTGAGGGCAACTGGTGGTTCCGTACCGTCGGTAAAGGCAACAAGGAACGCCAGATATCAGTTAGTGATGCAATGATACTTGCAGTAAAACGCTATCGGGAGTCACGTAACTTGACACCCTTGCCAGCACCGGGAGAAGCTACACCACTCATACACAAAACGCGCGGCCAGGGCGGTATTACTAGTACACGGCAGATACGCGGTATCGTGCAAAATTGTTTTGATCGAGCACAAAGTAAGATGCTCAAAGACGGCTTCAGTGAAGAGGCAACCCAACTGTCTGCGGCAACGGTGCATTGGCTGAGGCATACCGGCATCTCAGAAGACGTCAAACATCGCCCACGTGAGCATGTGCGTGATGATGCCGGTCATGGAAGTAGCGCGATTACCGACCGTTATATCGATGTCGAGTTCAGCGCCCGTCATGCCTCGGCACGCAAAAAAAGAATAAAACCCGATTAAAAGTTCATAATCCTTACAAGGTCTGCCCTAGAAAAACGATGAAAGTTCATTATAAATAAGTTAAGTTAGTTCTAAATTTGCAAGAAAACCGCGATATTCAGGAAGTAAGATAATGAAGACTATGATTTACTTACCGAAGACTTCTTTTTCGGGCATTTTACTGGGCCTACTGATGGCCGCTCTAGCATCTCTGCCTATTTCCGCTCAGCAGGCACCTCAATATCTGGCTGCCGATATTCCGCTGGATGTTGAGATTATCTACCAGGAAATCATGCCAGGCGATGAGTATACGCCGATCACTCGTTCCATTCTTAGTCAACTGATCCGTAATCATTATTCTGAAGTGGTTGTGGATGATGATTTTTCCAGCATGCTGCTGGACCGATACCTTGAAAACCTGGACGGCACGCGGATCTATTTTACACAGGCAGATATTGATGAATTCGAACAGTATCGTTTTGAGCTCGATGATAAGCTGCGTGCCGGTGATGTCGAAGCCGGTTTTGCCATGTACAACCGTTATCAGCAACGAGTGATTGAGCGCATGGTGTATTCCCTTAAACGTGTCGAGGAGGATGCCACGCCTTTTGATTTCACGGTTGAGGAAAGCATGATTATTGACCGCTCTGAAGAACCCTGGCCAGCCAGTTATGAAGAGCTCGAGGATTTATGGCGCAAACGGATCAAGAGCAATGTCCTCAGTGCTTTAATGGCAGACGAAGAAACCACCGAGGCTGAAGTGATGGAAGACTTGAGTGAGCGCTACCGTTCTCAGCTTAGCCAGCTGTTGAAAAATGACCAGCGTGAGGTATTTCAGCTATACATGGATACACTCACCATGGCAATTGATCCACATACCCAGTATTACCTTCCGCAGGCTGCAGAAAATTTTAATATGAACATGAGTCTGCAACTACAGGGTATTGGCGCAGTACTGACCACTGAAGACGAATACACCAAGGTGGTAGAAATAGTTACCGGTGGACCGGCAGATCTTTCAGGTGAATTGCAGCCAAATGACCGTATTTCGGCAGTTGCCCAGGGTGATGCAGAATTTGTCGATGTCATCGGCTGGCGTGTTGACGACGTGGTTCAGCTCATCCGCGGTGAGAAAGGCTCTGTGGTCAGGTTGAGCGTTCTTCCCAGTAATTCTGAAAGTGATTTTGAGCGGAAAATCGTCAGCATAACTCGTGATACAGTGCAGTTGGAAAATCAGTCTGCGAAAAGCGACATCATAGAGATAGAGCGTGATGGTGAAACCTTTACCATAGGTGTGATTGAGCTACCGGCATTCTATATAGATTTTACTGCCCTACAGAATCGGGACCCTAATTATCGCAGCACCACTCGAGATGTACGGAACCTGCTGGAAGAATTAAAAACCCAGGATGTGGACGCGGTTGTAGTGGATCTGCGTAATAATGGTGGCGGCTCTCTGCTTGAGGCTAATTCTCTGGTGGGTCTTTTTATCGACCGAGGCCCTACAGTTCAGGTCATGGATGCCGAACAGCGCAATACTGTCCAGGGTGATTCAGAGCCTGGCCTTACCTATGATGGACCACTAGCCGTTCTAGTTAATCGGCTAAGTGCTTCAGCATCAGAGATTTTTGCCGGCGCCATTCAAGATTACCAGCGTGGTATTGTGCTTGGTAGCCAGACTTTTGGTAAAGGCACCGTCCAGGAATTGATTCCGCTAGGTGAAGGCCAGCTGAAAATTACCCGCGCCAAATTCTATCGAATATCCGGCGAAAGTACTCAATTCCGGGGTGTGCTGCCGGATGTTGATTTTCCAGATATCTATGATGTCTCCGAAGAAATCGGTGAAGAAGCCCTGCCCAGCGCCCTGCCCTGGGATACTATTGAAACGACCAGCTTCTATCGCCCCTTTGGCGATCTGCAACCATTTCTGCCGACACTGGTCAATCGTCATGAAGAGCGTATGCAGACCGATCCTGACTTTAATTTCATCAATGCCCAGATACAACGTGCACTAGAAAATCAGGCCGACAATAGCGTCAGTCTGAACCGTGAGACCCTGCTGGCAGAGCGGGCTGAAAATGATGCCTGGCGCCTGCGAATTGAGAATGCCCGACGTATTGCCAAGGGTGAAGAACCCTATATAAGTGTCGAGGAAATAAATGGTAGTGCGGATGAAGAGGAAGATGTGACCATCAATACCCCGGGTATCGATGATATTGCTCAAGAAGAGCAAGAAGATTTGGATCCTTACCTGCGTGAAAGTGGCAATGTCCTGCTTGATCTGATCGAACTGCAACAAGGCAATATAATCACTTTCGCAGTTGATTAGATCTTCTGTCGCAAGGTCTGGTTTCACTCATTTATTAAGTCTGGCTGGAACTTTCTATTCTTGCCGCGCAGCTCCCCTCTCCCGAAATTCCTGACAGAAAACATTGAAGGCTTTCGCGTGTTTTTTTTTCGGGTCAACATTGTAGGGAATAAGCGACCATGATGCCTGTTATCTATAGTTTTGATGCAATTTGAATTTAATCAGCGCTGATTACGTGTTCTACTTAGGCATTGACGAAAATATCCCAGAAACATTCAGAATGTACTGTTTCTCGGAAAAGGAATTCAGGCTTTATTCAAATA
>JAYQVM010000090.1:4291-7112 GCA_038148435.1 Gammaproteobacteria bacterium
AAATAATTCCATGAAAATTCTCTGGGAATCCTGGATATAGAATTACTGGATAATGCCAAGAATAATAAATAAACCCGATGATCAAAAAGTCTATTTTACGAATTGCAGTCATCATTTTTTTACTGGCTTTATGGGCCGTAGGCGACTGGTTTGGTTTATTTAATCCTGTGGTATTCCCTCCGCTGAATGAAGTAGGCAGCGCCCTGCTTATGATTCTTGACAGGCCGGAATTTTCATCTGCCTTCATGGCTACTCTTCTAGACTCGATGAAGGGCGTAATCTATGCCGCTGTCATAGCAATCCCTTCGGGCATCATCATTGGCATGTACCCATCTGTTGAAAAAGCCACAAGAATACTTCTTGATTTTGGCCGCTCATTTCCGGTTGTTGCCCTGATGCCAATCTTTGTGCTCATCATCGGGGCAACATCCCAGATGAAAGTTGTCATGGTGAGCATCGCCTGGTTTTTTCCGATCCTTTTACAGACAATCTATGGTGCCAGGAGGCTGGAACCTACCATAATCGATACCATCACCGCCTACGTATTTGGTCGTGAAAACTACCAGGCGGCCAATCGCTGGATCATGTCCATTCAGGCCATCATTCTGGCATTCGCCATCATGTTCATGGCAACCATACTGGACATGACAGGAAGCCTCGACCTAGCCTACCAGATCATGATCGGCTTGATGATAGTTGTTGTGATTACCGTACTGATGTTAGGTCGCACACCCGATTATGACAGGGCCAGGCTTGCAACGACATCGTCGCGTTAAATTCTTCAGGGGCTGAAAGGGCTAAATGGCGGAGGAGGAGAGATTCGAACTCTCGATAGGCTATTAACCTATGCCGGTTTTCAAGACCGGTGCATTCAACCGCTCTGCCACTCCTCCGGAAGGGGTCGAATCTTACAGTAAATCGCTGCTGAGGCCAACCGCAATCGCAGTTATAGCAAGTCTTTCCTCCTCCTGTTTTACTTGCCTTTTCCCCCTATCTTTGTATGATGTTAATATTGAATTTATCCGATAAGCCCCCATTTTTAAGCTCGGGTAATAATTTTCCAACATAACTTAACTGGAGTTTGATGATGAACGAATTTGGTTATGGTCTCGAACGATCGCAGCAGTCGATACTGGCAACCAACAAGGTATTGAAAAATACCTATATGTTGTTGTCGATGACACTACTTTTCAGTGCTTTCACTGCAGCTGTCTCCATGGCTGTTGGGATTGGCCAAGGTCTCGCACTGATTCTCATGCTAGTGAGTTTTGGTTTGCTGTTCTGGGTGCATAAAGCTGCAGAGAGCAGCCAAGGAATCATCGCGATTTTTGCCTTTACGGGCTGTCTGGGAGCCTCGCTTGGACCGATGCTGAGTTCCTATTTAGCATTGTCAAATGGACCTGGCATTGTCCTACAGGCGTTGGGAGGTACCGGCCTGATATTCTTTACCCTGTCTGGGTATGCCCTGACCACGAGAAAGGATTTCTCCTTCATGCGCGGCTTCCTGTTTACTGGCCTTATTGTGGCGGTCGTTGCCATGCTATTGAATATTTTTTTACAGATTCCAGTATTGAGCCTCGTAATTTCAGCGGCTGTGATCATGATCATGTCTGGGCTGATTTTGTTTGATACCAGCCGAATAATTCACGGCGGGGAAACCAACTACATCAGAGCGACTGTGTCCCTGTATCTCAATATTTACAATATTTTTATTCATCTGCTGCATTTGATTGCGATGTTTTCTGGCAGGGAATAAGCTTACTGCGACATAGGCAAAGCCCCACTGGCCAGGTCAGTGGGGCTTTTTTATTTCAGGTGGACAGGTTTACCCATGCAAGGCTTTACTCTTGTCATACATGCTGCCCCTTGGTCTCAGGCGTCCAGTACGGCTTTCAACTTTGCCCGTGAGCTGCTGGCCCAGGGGCATCAGATATATCGATTGTTCTTTTATCAAGACGGGGTATTCAATGCCTTCTCCTATCTGGTGCCTAGCCAGGATGAAATAGATTTGGCTGAACAGTGGCAGGAACTAATCCAACGTCATGAACTGGATGCTGTAGTCTGTGTGGCATCGGCACTGAAGCGAGGAATTATCGACGATGCCGAAGCTCAGCGATATGAGCTACCAGCTGGTAATTTACGTGAAGGGTTTGTGATTAGTGGGCTAGGACAGTTGATCGATGCAGTGATCCAATCTGATCGAACGTTGAGTTTTCTGCCATGAGCACGAGCAAAACCAAAAACATTCTGGTGATCATCCGCCAGGCTCCCTATTCCTCGACGCTGCCGGCGGCAGCGCTTGAGGTGATACTGACGGCTGCTGCCTTTGAGCAGGAGCTTACACTGTTGTTTTATGGACAGGGAGTGTTGCACTTACTGGCAGACCAGCAGACTGATAAAAGTACTATAAAAAATATCAGTCGCGCCCTGCCTTCGCTGGAATTATATGAAGTGAGGCGCATCATCGCAGATGCCAAGGCCTTACGAAATAATGGCCTGCAGTCTGAAGAATTGCTGCTGCCGGTTGAACCATACTCTCCTCAGCAGATTGCTCGGCTTATTGCTGAGTCCGATCAGGTATTCAATTATTAGTCATGACACTCCATATGGTGAATAAGGACCCGCTTGTCTCGAATGCACTCTCAGATTGCCTGGCAGTGCTGGCAGTGACAGAGGAAGATGCTGCCCTGCTCTTGATTGAAGATGCGGTCAATCTTGTTCTGCAGGGAAGTGAAGCCCTGCAAGGACTAAAGCACCCCTGTTAAGTTCGGCAAGAGGATCTGCAGGCGCGCGGCCTGCTAGACATGGCGCGGATACAAAT
>JAYQVM010000091.1:0-7003 GCA_038148435.1 Gammaproteobacteria bacterium
GTTACGATATACCTTCACCTGCATACCCAGTTCGCCAAAATACTGCACCAGGTTATAGGTAAAGGAGTCGTAATTGTCGATCATCAGCAACATTACTACAGTCCCTCTTCAGCCAGCTTTACAGCTGAAAATAAAGCTCTGGCCTTGTTCATGGTCTCCTTCCACTCCAGTCGCGGTTCGGAATCAGCCACAATACCGGCTCCGGCTTCGACATAGAGGGTTTTATCCTTAATGACAGCGGTGCGAATGGCTATCGCCATGTCCATGTTTCCATTCCAGGACAGATAACCCATGGCACCCCCGTAAACGCCGCGTTTTACGGGTTCAAACTCATCAATGATTTCCATCGCCCTGACTTTGGGCGCCCCGCTAAGAGTGCCCACGGGAAGGGTGGCCTTGAGAACATCAAGCGCAGTCCTATCTTCTGCCATTTCACTTTCCACAATCGACGCAATATGCATGACGTGCGAATAGCGCTCGACGAACATTTTACGTGTGACCCGGACCGAACCCGTACGCGATACCCGTCCGGCATCATTGCGGCTTAAATCTATCAGCATCAAATGCTCGGCAATTTCTTTTTCATCTGCCAGCAATTCTTTTTCCAGCGCCAGATCTTCTTCTTCAGTATGGCCCCGTCGGCGGGTACCGGCCAATGGTCTCACCGTGATATGCCCTTCTTCCACCCGCGCCAGAATTTCCGGCGAGGCACTGACAATATGGAAGTCTTCTAGGTCCATGTAAACCATGTAAGGAGAAGGGTTCAGCTGCCGCAGGGCCCGGTATACATTGATTGCCTCACCCTCATAAGGTATGCTCATACGCTGAGCTAGTACCACCTGCATGACGTCGCCGGCTACGATGTAATCCTTGATTTTTTCTACGGCCTCCTCATAGGCCTGCCTCCCAAAACTGGAGACAAAACTGTCCTCATCAACCTCGCGTGACTTTGCATGGGGTTTAAAAAGTACCGGATCGAGTGGTTTATGCAGTGCAGCGGTGAGTTCATCCAGGCGTTCCTGCCCCTGCACAAAGGCGTTTTCCTGTGCCGGGTCCACATATACCAAAATTGAAATCGTGCCACGCAGGTTATCAAATACAATGACCTCTTCTGAGACCATCAGGACAATATCTGGTGTAGCAACCGTGTCTTGCGGTGCCGTATCTGCCACTTTGTGTTCTGTATAGCGGACCGTGTCATAGGCAAAATAGCCGACCAGACCACCGTTAAAACGTGGCAGACCCTCCAGTTCGGGAATCTTGAATCGTGCCTGAAAAGCAGCTACATCATCGAAGGGGTCCTCACTCCTAAAAGATTCTGTGACCTGACCATTCTGAACGATACTAAAGTCATGACCGCTGACCTTGAGCTGGGTAAGACAGGGCAAGCCAATGATGGAATATCGCCCCCACTTCTCGACGCCCTGGACTGACTCCAGGAAATAACTGTAAGGGCCATTGGCCAGTTTCAGGTAAACACTTAGTGGGGTTTCCAGATCAGCGAGTACTTCACGACTCAGTGGAATACGGTTATAACCCTGGCTGGCAAGGTCACTGAACTGCTCCATATTCATGAGCTTTCAAGTTCCGCCCGCATTTTACGGATAGTCGCCGCATAATCTTGGCTGCCAAATATTGCCGATCCAGCAACAAACATGTCAGCACCAGCTCTGGCAATGCCGGCGATATTATCAACACCGACACCTCCATCGACTTCCAGACGAATATCCCTGCCGCTTTGTTCAATCAGTTTCCTGACCTGCCCCAGCTTGTTGTGCGTTGAATCGATGAATTTCTGTCCACCGAAACCCGGGTTAACGGACATCACCAGAATGATATCGAGCTTGTCCATGACATGCTCAAGATAATGAACGGGGCTGGCAGGATTCAGAACCAGACCGGCTTTACAACCGAGGGAGTGGATCAGGCTCAGGGAGCGATCAACATGATTGCTGGCTTCCGGATGAAAGGTGATATAGCTGGCACCAGCCTCGGCAAAATCATTGATCAGACTATCGACCGGGCTCACCATCAGGTGAACGTCAATTGGCGCCTTGATGCCATAGTCCCTGAGGGCCTTGCAGACCATAGGGCCGATAGTTAAATTCGGCACATAGTGATTGTCCATCACATCAAAATGCACTACGTCCGCACCGGCAGCCAGAACAGCATCAACCTCTTCGCCGAGTCGGGCAAAGTCTGCAGAAAGTATTGATGGCGCAATCAGAAAATCGCGTTTACTCATTACTGCCTACCTGGCGGATGAAATCAGACGCGCATTGTACAGGGTTTAGGCAGGACTGTCCTGCTCATCAACCAGTGATAGCCTGATAATTTCCCAGGCCTCATCAATGTCATCGACGAATTCAAAGCATTCCATATCTTCTTCACTGGCCATGCCTTCCTCCAGCAGAACATCAAAATTAATCAGCCGTTGCCAGTACTCTCTGCCAAAAAGCAGGATCGGCAGGGCTTCAATTTTGCCGGTCTGTAACAGGGTCAGGGTTTCAAAAAGTTCATCCAGCGTTCCAAAACCGCCAGGAAAGACTACAATGGCACGCGCCCTGAGCAGGAAATGCATCTTGCGCATGGCAAAGTAGTGAAATCGGAAACATAGTTCGGGCGTGATAAAGGAGTTTGGATACTGTTCATGAGGCAACACAATATTCAGACCTATTGATTGGGAACCCACCTCCCTGGCCCCCCGCTTGGCAGCCACCCTGATCCCGGGTCCGCCGCCAGTGACCACATACAGATCGGGACAGGAATCTTTCCCAGACATTTCACTGATCTTGGCTGCCATATCCATCGCCTGCTGGTAATAGGGACTGCTGGCATCCATACGGGCGCTGCCAAAAATGACAACCGTATGCTCAATACCATGCTGTTTCATGACGGCCTCCGGTTTTGCCAGCTCCAGCTGCATACGGACAGGGCGCTGATCATCCTCCAGCAGGTAATCGATATCATCAAAGGCGAGCCGATAGGAAGGAGAATTGATCTGCTTCTCGGCATCGGATGGCGCAACATGATGCTGGGCGTATAAACGATCTTCTGCCGCATCAGGGAAGAGGTGTCCCGGCCGACGTCGCTTTTGCCTGTCCACTTCCTTTAATTTCTTTTTCACCTTCACCTCGTTGAGGCCGGCTGCGGCTTTGCACGCAGCATTGCTTCCAGTTTCTTTAAACGTTCAACCGTGCCAATATCAAACCATTGCCCGGAATAATATTCACCCGTGATCCTGCCATCCGGCATGCGTGCCTCCCAGACAGGAGCCAGAGCTAATTTGCTTTCCTGAATACCTTCCAGCAGTTGCGGGTTAATGACGGCAATACCACTATAGGTCAATGCCTTTGAGCCTTCGCTTTCTCCCACATACAGGCGCTTGTCGGCCCGTAGTTGATAGTCCCCCTCAGGATGTTGCGGTGGGTTATCTACCAGCACCAGGTGAGCCAGCTCCTGCATAAGAGACTTTTTTCGCAGGCGGGCAAAGGGGTAGTCCGTCCAGATGTCTCCATTGACTAAGAGGAAAGGGGCAGATCCCAGCATGGGCAGCGCCTTGATAATGCCGCCTGCAGTTTCAAGCGCTTCAGCTTCTGCTGAATAGCTGATCCTGACGCCATGGTTGGCACCGTCTTTGAGTGTATCTTCTATTTGGTGGCCCAGCCAGGCATGGTTAATGACAATCTCATCAAAACCGGCAAGCGCCAGTCGTTCTAGGTGATATTCAATCAGCGCTTTACCCGCAAGTTTCAGTAAAGGCTTGGGAGTATGATCTGTCAGGGGCTTCATCCGCTCTCCCCTGCCGGCAGCCAGAATCATTGCTTTCAATGGGATGACTCCCGGAGCGTGGCAGCCAGAATTTTCTCTTCAATATCCTGTACTACTTCATCATCCAACCAGTGAAGGAAATCATCAAGTTGGGGATAGTGATCCTTTAACTCACTCAAATAGCTCAGGGTTCTAGGGATATCCACAAGGTAACTGACCTTTTGGTCTCGCAAAAACAAACGCGAAAAAATACCGATGGCTTTGAGGTGTCGCTGTACCCCCATCAAGTCAAAGTCACTGATGAATTCACTTGTTGAGAGATCAGCCGCCAAATCGGGTTTTATCTGCTGAAAATAGGATTCAGCCCAGCGCATCACCTCTTCCCTTGGCCAGGCTATGTAGCAATCCTTTAGCAAGGATACCAAGTCATAACTCAATGGGCCCATCACAGCATCCTGATAATCGATGACCCCCAAACTGTCATCATCAAGCAGCATCAGATTGCGCGAATGGAAATCCCGGTGAACGCTCACCTGTGTTTGGGCCAGTGCAGATTCACGCAAAGTATTGAAACATTGTGACAATATTTTTTCTGAAACCGGGTTGAATTTCAGTCCCAGCAGTTTTTCACAGAACCAGTGGCGAAAAAGGTGCATTTCATCGTTCAGGCGCTGTGCCGAGTAATCCGGCAAATTGCCCCTTGTCCTTATCGATTGAATCTTGTGTAACTGCTCAACAGCCTGCTGGTAAAGTGCCCCGACATCGACAATACCGTTTTCCTTTTGCCTGATGCTGTCGAGTTTTTCCCATAGCAACAGATCACCGAAATCACTTAGGCAAAGGTATCCCTGATCCATATCAACCTCATGTATTTCAGGAACCCTGACGCCTGCCTCCTGATAAAGCCCGGTGATCTGGACAAAGGGTCGGCTGTCTTCTTTTTGTGGCGGCGCATCTACCAGAATAAAACTTTCTGAACCAGCACTGGCCCGAAAATAGCGTCTAAAGCTGGCGTCTCCTCGAATAAGCTTGATGTCGAATGCTTCAAGGCTATGCTGTATCGGTAAGCTGGAAAATATTTGACGAAACCAGGCCTGTAAGCCATCGGTTCGACTACTATAGTCGTCGTAAGTTGAGCTTGAGCTCATGCTGGCCAGTGCTTCCCTTGTTTAGTCTTAGAAGAGTAATTACAATCCATTATGCCTTTACAACCCGGATTTGAGAAGTGACCTGCAAAGCCAAAGGCCCTTTTTTTCCTTTTAAAACAATCTATTCTGTCATTCCCCTAACAGCATTCCTTTGGCTAATAACACCCGCTAATCTGTTAGCACAACAAGCCCAGGAGTCTTTACAGACACCCGATGTTGCCCGAGAAAGCTGGACTCCTATTGCTGAACTCCCCCCGGAACTAAGGGACACTATTGCCGAAGCCTGTTGTGGTATCTACAGGAATCCCCAACAGCCTCCTGCGATCAGTGACGGATCCATTCTGGTAGAAGCCAGTCGTGCTGAATTCGATGGCAATAATCAGCAGACTGTGATTAAAGGCGATATCGATATCCGTTTTGCTGATACCTGGCTGCAGGCAGACCAGGGCATTGTCGACAAGCTGGCAGGGATTGTCGAACTGAGCGGAAATATACGGCTTCGCAAGAGCGGGCTCAGTATTGGTGCGACAAGCGCCAGCGTCAATACAGCAAACGCCTACTCACAATTAAAGAATACCTCCTATGTACTGCATGAGCTGGCCGCTAGAGGCAGTGCTGATAAACTCATATTCGACCAGAATGAAAACCTGCTGCTCATCAACGAAGGCACTTATACCGTCTGTGAACCCGGGGATGATATATGGTTACTTGCCGGTGAGACAATTGAACTAAATCAGAATAGCGGCCGCGGTAGTGGTCGTAACATAGTCCTGCGCGTAAAGAATATTCCGCTTTTCTATACTCCCTATATCAGCTTTCCCATCAATGAAGAGCGCAGTTCAGGGTTACTCTACCCCAGTATTGGCTCTACTCGTGAGGGCGGCTTTGATTATGAGCAACCCTATTATTTCAACATTGCACCAAATTATGATGCCACCCTGAGCCCGCGCCTGATGAGCGAGAGGGGACTGATGTTGGGACTGGAAGGCAGGTATCTTGGGACCAAGGCCAACAGCCAGATAAACCTGAACTACCTGCATGATGATGCGCAATTTGACCCCACGATAGTGAACTTGCCTGGGACCCAAAGCCCGTCCCAGGCGAAGCGTTGGCAGATAAATTATCAGGGAGCCGCCACCATAAGTGATAACTTCATCGCACAGGCCAACTTTTCAGCAATCAGTGATTTTGATTATTTTCAGGACTTCGGCGCACAAGGACTGGATAATACTACCCGCAGTTACCTCTACCGCCATGGAGAACTGGCCTACCGGCAGGATTCGCTTCAGCTTGTAGCTGCCCTGCAAAGTTTTCAGCAGATCGATCCGGGCCTAACCGATCTGAGCAAGCCCTATTCAGCGCTGCCGCGCATCAACATGAACTATAGCGGAGAGCTCATGCAGAACTGGCACTATGAGCTGCCTTCAGAATATGTCTTTTTCGAGCGTCAGCTAGACTCAGCACAGCTTAGTCAAACCCAGATTGACAATGGCGCCCTGCTAAAGGGCCAGCGCTTATCCCTGTCCCCGCGTCTATCATGGCGCTGGCAGCAGCCCGGAATTTTTGCTACCCCTTCTGTCGGTTATGACTATACGCAATACCGGCTCGACGAACAGGCCAGCGGGAAGCCCGATACTATTGAGCGGGGTATTGCCATGGGCAGTTTAGCTAGCGGTCTAATTTTTGAACGCCCTTTGCAAATTCAGGGCACGGACTATCGACAGACGCTGGAACCCCGACTTTTCTATCTTTACCGCGACTACGAAAATCAGGACGATATCCCCCTGTTCGATACCGCTGATTTAAGCTCAGGTTTTAACCAACTTTTTCGTGAAAACCGCTTCAGTGGGCGTGATCGCATTGCTGATGCCAATCAGCT
Organism: Gammaproteobacteria bacterium; assembly: GCA_038148435.1. Taxonomy (GTDB): domain Bacteria; phylum Pseudomonadota; class Gammaproteobacteria; order Pseudomonadales; family Pseudohongiellaceae; genus UBA5109. The sequence continues at coordinate 6,799 of JAYQVM010000091.1, forward strand.
GACGCTCGCCCTCACGACCCGTTTTTTGAATGAGCAGGGACAGCAAAAGGCCAGCCTGAGCCTAGGACAAATTGTTTATTTTGATGACGGTCGAGTAGGACTGACAAGTCTAGCAGCAAATAGAGAGTCATCTAGCTCCTCACTGATCACTCAATTCAATTATCAGTTTAATCAAAACTGGCGTCTGGGCCTCTACCGGGAATGG
>JAYQVM010000092.1:0-6929 GCA_038148435.1 Gammaproteobacteria bacterium
GATTAACTGATTTTTTTGTTAATTTAAACGACCTATATAATCCCGTCATGGTAAACAGCCCACATCTTTCAGGACTCATTCTCTGTGAGTTTGGCCGCCTGAATCTCGCCTTCATATGGCCGCAGAGTGCCGATTCTGGGTAGCATGACTCTGCTGGGCCTCTATTTCGTTCCACAAACAACGCTGATGATCAGAGTGTCCTCATAGTTTTATTCGGCGACAATTATCCGAAATAACGTCAGTGCAGTGGAGATTTCCTATCACTGTTTTGATTATCTAATTAGCTAGAATCATGGTGAGGGTAGGGAAGAAGTATCAGCTCCTACTGAAGGTCTGGAGCAAATTAGGCAGTCTCAATAAAAGTAGTTTCCATTTATAAATAAAAACGCCACTCTGAGAATGGCGTTTTTGTTACTGCAGGTGTTATTGCAAGGGAGCTGACTTTGACTGCTTCACTTAACAAACTCAGGATAAGCTTCAACACCGCATTCAGAGAGGTCAACACCTTCATCTTCTTCCTCTTCGGAGACACGTATGCCCATGATCATTTTGATCATGCCCCAGGTAATCAGGCTTGTACCGAATACCCAGACTAAGATGGTAAGTAGCCCAAGAATCTGGCCGCCAACACTGGCTCCACCTGTGACACAGACTGCCATGACACCGAAAATCCCCACGGTACCATGAACAGAAAGGGCACCCACAGGATCATCAATTTTCAGCTTGTCGAAGAAGATAATACTGAAGACTACTAGGATGCCACCAATCAGACCAACGATGGTTGAAGCCAGAGGGTCCGGTGAAGCTGGATCCGCGGTGATGGCAACCAGACCGGCCAATGCGCCATTGAGAACCATGGTCAGGTCAGCTTTTCCAAACACGATGCGTGAAATGATCAGCGCACCGATCAGGCCACCGGCAGCTGCGGCATTAGTATTAAGAAAGACGTTAGCAACTTCGTTGGCAACACCAATTCCACCCAGTTTCAGTGTGGAACCGCCGTTAAAGCCGAACCAGCCCATCCACAAGATGAAGGTGCCCAAAGTAGCCAGTGGCATATTGGCGCCAGGAATCGGTTGGACCGAACCGTCAACGCGATATTTACCCTTACGGGGGCCCAGCAAGAGGACGCCTGCAAGTGCTGCAGCCGCACCTGCCATGTGCACGATGCCGGAACCTGCATAGTCACTGTAGTCAAGTGAGTATAGGCCGAAAACGGAATCACCATTCCAGGTCCAGCTACCTTCGAGAGGGTAGATGATACCGGTCATCACCACAGCGAAAGCCAGGAAGGCCCAAAGCTTCATGCGTTCAGCAACAGCACCGGATACGATTGACATGGCAGTTGCCACGAACACAACCTGGAAGAAGAAGTCCGATGCACCGGAGTATTCTCCCATATCAGCAAAACCTGCTTCAGCAGAAGCAGCAAGGATTTCACTTACAGCAGAATCATCCATTTCGGCAACAGTGGTGATGCCACTTAGGAATATGCCACCGTCATACATTATCGCGTAACCACAGATCAGATACATGGTACAGGCGATAGCAAACAGTGCGACGTTCTTGGTCAAGATTTCGGTGGTATTTTTTGACCGCACTAGACCTGCTTCTAGCATTGCAAAGCCGGCGGCCATCCACATCACCAGGGCTCCAGACACCAGAAAATAAAAAGTATCCATGGCGTACTGAAGTTCAAAAATATAGTTTAGATTACTTTCCATACTAAGCCCTCCTGAAAGCTTGGTATTACAATTGATTCAAGGTACTAAATGGCTTCATCACCGGATTCGCCAGTTCTTATACGAATGGCTTGGGCAATATCGGAAACAAAGATTTTTCCATCACCAATTTTGCCGGTGTTGGCTGCCTTGGTAATGGTCTCAATGGTCTGGTCCAGCGTGCTGTCAGTAACTGCAACCTCAATTTTTAATTTGGGTAGAAAGTCCACAACATACTCTGCACCACGATATAACTCGGTGTGTCCCTTCTGACGACCAAAGCCTTTTACTTCAGTGACCGTAATCCCCTGTACTCCTATTTCAGAAAGAGCTTCCCTGACGTCATCAAGCTTGAAGGGCTTGATAATCGCATTGATCATTTTCATTAAATTCTCCTACTTATAGTTTTAGCAGCCGTGTCATTGTTGATTCGAGGCTACTGAAAAACAAAGTTTAAAAAAAATAGCTCCTAGATGCTGCGCATGTACACAAGCAATCCTTATGCCAATTTTAAAAATATATTAAAATCAATTAGATATAATATATTTTAGGTTTTCGGGAAATATTGAGCTTTTAAATCGCACAACTTTGGTGCGCTTTTTTGGGCAAAAACTGCACTTTTAGTGCAGCCAACCTTCCCTATTCGTATCTGGACAAAGATGTGGCTTAGGACGGTATTATGATGCGGTTGTCAAGAGCCTTATGTCAGGGCTTGTGTTTGGAAGTAGCTGCAATTATGCTGTATCTGTTAAGCGGCATCTCGCATGATAAGAGTGTTTTTAAATAGAATCTTAAAAACAACAAGATAGAAAAACTGCCATAATCATTGTCCTGACGCTTTACACAAAATGAGCTAGCCATATAAACGTTTATGAAAAGTGACCTAATGAGAATATTAAAGAAATATGGCTTTACTGTTACGGTGCTTTGCTTTTTGCCATTAAGTGCGCTGGCACAAGATCTTGAGGCTGCAGATACAGCCTGGATCATGACTTCCACTGCGCTCGTTCTGTTCATGACCATCCCAGGTCTTTCACTGTTTTATGGTGGCCTGGTTAGGGTCAGGAATGTGCTCTCGGTACTCATGCAGTGTTTTGCCATCACCTGTGTGGCTTCCTTAGTATGGCTTGTCTGTGGCTATAGTCTTTCATTTGGCGAAGGGAATGCTTTCATTGGGGATTTCAGCAATATTCTTTTTGCTGGGATTCAGGAAGAAACAGTCTCCGGGTCAATTCCTGAGTCGGTATTTGCTCTGTTTCAGATGACTTTTGCGATTATTACTCCTGCCCTGATCTTTGGGGGCTTTGCCGAGCGGGTTAAATTTGGAGCAGTAATGTTGTTCAGCATCTTATGGTTACTGCTAGTTTATGTGCCAATTACCCATTGGGTGTGGGGTGGAGGCTGGCTCGGCAATATGGGCCTGCTTGATTTTGCCGGTGGCACAGTCGTGCACATCACAGCGGGTGTTGCCGCTTTGGTTTGTGCGCTGGTGATTGGGCCTCGCAGTGGCTTTACCAAAACGCCAATGCCGCCTCATAACATGACAATGACTGTCACCGGAGCAGGCATGCTCTGGGTTGGTTGGTTCGGTTTCAATGGTGGCAGCGCTCTGGCAGCCAACGGTGATGCCGGAATGGCGATGCTGGTTACCCACATATCTGCTGCTGCCGGATCCATATCCTGGATGTTGATGGAAAAAATCAAATTTGGTAAACCTTCGGTACTGGGTATTGTTACCGGTATGGTTGCCGGTTTGGGGACCATTACGCCGGCGTCCGGATTTGTCGGCCCTGCAGGAGCCATGATCATTGGGCTGATAGCCGGAATGGTCTGCTTTCAGGCAACCCAATACATAAAACAGGTTCTGAAAATTGATGACTCGCTGGATGTTTTTCCTGTGCATGGAGTCGGTGGCATGCTGGGAACTTTTCTTGCCGGAATTTTTGCTTCAGGCGGTCTGGGCGTGTTCAGTGGCCAGGGATATGCTGACGGCATGAACATGGGTTCACAACTGGCTGTGCAAGGTGTCGGGATCATTAGCACTATTGTGTATACTGCCATTTTCACCTTCATCATCGTCAAGATGGTGACAGCAATTATGGGCTTCCGGGTCAACGAGGAAGACGAAACCACGGGTCTGGATATTGTCCTGCACGATGAACGTGGTTACGACCTGTAGTTGATGTATACGGTACTCTGTCAGGTGCTAGTACAGACAGAGCCCTGAAAATAATAAGAGAGGGCAGAGGCCTGTTCTTGACACATCGACCGTGGAAAGCTATCGGCCTCCGGTCTTTTTTTCTAAATTTCCTACTATGCATTATGAATTACTGAAACTTCTGGCTGATGGGAAATTTCATTCCGGTGAAATGTTGGCGGCTTCACTAAATGTCAGCCGTACGGCAATCTGGAAAATGATTCCATATTTGCGGGACTTAGGCCTGGAATTACACTCGGTGAAGGGCAAGGGTTACCGACTACTGGAAGCGCTTGACCTGCTGGATGAAGAACGTCTGAAGCATTTTTTAAGCATAGGCGTGAGAGGCAAGCTTAGCCAACTGGAAATTTTTCCATCCATTCCATCGACATCTTCTTATTTAATGGCCAAGGTGCAAGATGGTACCCTGGATCTTGCTAAAGGCAAGGTAGTGGTCTGCCTGGCTGAACAGCAAAGTGCAGGTCGTGGCCGACGGGGAAGACTCTGGGTCAGTCCCTTTGGGCATAACCTGTATTTAACGATAGCGCGGGAATTCAGTCAGGGTATCAGCGAATTGGAAGGGCTTAGTCTTGTGATGGGCCTGTCACTCATTCGTGTCCTTAAGAGGAATGGTTTTGATGAGCTAGGTATCAAATGGCCAAATGATGTGCTCTGGCGGGGAAAAAAACTGGCGGGTATCCTGCTAGAAATTTCGGGTGACCCTACCGGACTTACTCAGGTACTCATCGGGTTGGGATTGAATATAAAAGTTTCAGGCAAGGACATGGATGAAGTCGATCAGGCCTGGACTGATCTATATAGCATCAAGTCGAACCTGCCGGAACGCAACAAACTGGCTGCTGAGATTATCGCTGAGATAATGACCACAATTGCGGATTTTGAAAAACTTGGCTTCAGTTCATTTCGGCAGGAATGGGATGGCTTGGATGCATTAAAGCACCAGCAGGTAGCTTTGCTAACCCGTATGCAGGCATCTACAGCTGTAGAGGGTATAGTGCGTGGCGTTGATGAGAACGGTGCACTGCTATTGGAAACCATATCGGGACTGCAGGCTTTTCATGGTGGTGAGGTTTCACCCAGAGTGGTGCATGATGGCAGTACTTGAGATAGACGCGGGTAATTCGCGCATTAAATGGCGTGTACTGGGGCTTGAGGAAGCTCAGCATCAGGTACAGTCTGTAAATGTTGCCGTAGCTGCTGCAAAAGAAGCGGGTACATTGCCTGGGCTTTTCAGGGATAAACTGGCAGCGCTTGTGGATGGTGGCATTCAAAACATCCGGGTTGCCAATGTTCGCGGAAAAGCCTTTGCAAGTGAGTTGGCTGATGCCTGTGAGCAGTTCTTTGGGGCAAAGCCATATTTTGCCCGTATCGAAAATCATCAAAACGGGATCAGCAGCTCCTATAGTGAGCCTACAAGCATGGGAATAGACCGTTGGTTGGCGATGCAGGCAGTTCATGCTCTCAACAAATCAGCCGCCTGTATTGTAGATTGTGGCAGTGCCATGACGATTGATCTGCTATCCGCTGAAGGTCGTCACCTGGGAGGGTTCATTGTGCCTGGCTTTCTGCTTATGCAAAGTGCTTTACACAAAGGAACTGCCGATTTGCCTTTGCCCGCAGAACAGAGCTTTGCGCTGGTACCAGGGATGAATACGCAAGAGGCTATTCAGAACGGCTCGCTCAACGTTTTGCTTGCTTTACTTGAGCGGGTTAGGCAGCACTGGGCAAAAGACAGTGAATGGTACTTTTGTGGTGGAGATGCCAGCCTTCTTTCTACTTTTATTGAATGGCAGCACCATCTGAACGCTGATCTTGTGCTGGACGGTCTGCAGCATGTGTGCGGCGCTGAGGTAATTTCATGAAAAGTTTCGCCATAGGCTTATTCATTCTTAATCTGCTCTATTTGGCCTGGAATATTGAGCTTTTTCTAAGATCTGAGTCCGAGCAGCAGGTAGTCGTGCGTAATGCTAGTCAGCAAGCCCCACAAAGCCTGGTATTACTCAATGAACTTGAGGAACTGCCACCGTTACGTTCACAGGCATTTATTGAAGGGGGTTCTGAAGCAGCTTATCAGGATACTGAAGATACACAGCAGATTCGGCCTGATGAAGTAGCGCTGGCCTGTATGGCGCTGGGCGGTTTTGCGGATGAGGACAGCAGTAATGATCTATTACAAACCCTTGCTCGGCAGGGTTTTCAGACCAATATGGAAATAAGAGAAGAAATTGATTCTAAATACCGGGTCTACATGCCACCTTTTAATTCCGATGCGATAGCCAGGCAAACTCTGGCCAGCTTGCTCGAAAGCGGCATCGACAGCTTTATCATCAACGATGGGGAACTGGCACTTGGAATTTCTCTGGGTGTCTTTACCCAACAGTCCTCCGCTTATCGCCTGCAGGAAGAGTTGGCGGCTCAGGGATATGCCAGTGGTATTCAGGAAATCATTAGCAGTAATACCGAGTATTGGATTCTCGTCAGGTCAGCATCTGCAGCTGATTTGCAGGCTTTGTGGCACAATCTGTCTGTGAGCGGTAATGACCTAATTCGATCAGAAAATCTCTGTGAAATCGTTGCACCCGGGGGCTAATTCCCATAGAATGCCGCCTCTGTGCAAAAGAGAGCCAGAAAAACTCGTCTGATTTTCTTTGTGGAGGGGTTCCCGAGTGGTCAAAGGGATCAGACTGTAAATCTGACGCGTAAGCTTCGGTGGTTCAAATCCACCCCCCTCCACCAGTCAGATCAGTGTTTCTGGAGGGCATAATAGCTTAGGGCGCTGGCGCAAAACAGAAAACAGTGGCCCAGGGATGTAATATCTAGTTTATTAGTTTCTGGTCCTCTGTTTTTTGTTGATGAGCCTTGGAATAAGGCGAAGCGTAAGTTGAATTGCGGGAGACTGCGATAAGTGCGGGTATAGTTCAATGGTAGAACTCCAGCCTTCCAAGCTGATCATGCGGGTTCGATTCCCGCTACCCGCTCCAGAGTCGAGT
>JAYQVM010000093.1:0-6773 GCA_038148435.1 Gammaproteobacteria bacterium
GTAATAAGCGCTGCAATCCACGTACATCGTTCACGTAAGAAAAATTAGAGCAGTCACTATTCACGACAAGAGTTTAATCATGATTCAAGATAGAGATCCGGTTGGAATAACAGAGCTAGTTTTACGGGATGCCCATCAGTCCTTGTTTGCCACACGTCTTCGCCTTGAAGATATGCTGCCAATTGCAAACAAAATTGATCAGGTGGGTTTCTGGTCAGTTGAAACCTGGGGTGGGGCGACCTTTGATGCCTGTATCCGCTATCTGGGTGAGGACCCCTGGCATCGAATTCGTGAACTGAAAAAAGCTATTCCTAATACCCGCCATCAAATGCTGTTTCGCGCACAGAATATCTTGGGCTATCGGCATTATGCTGATGACGTGGTTGAAAAATTCTGTGAGCGAGCCGCGGTCAATGGCGTGGATGTTTTCCGTATATTTGATGCCATGAATGATGCGCGTAATATGGAAACGGCCATTAAGGCTGTGAAAAAGGTCGGCAAACATGCCCAGGGAACTCTGTCTTATACTCTGAGTCCGGTGCACACCATGGACACCTGGCTGGAACTAGCCCAACAGCTCAAGGACATGGGGTCTGACTCCATCTGCATCAAGGACATGGCGGGCCTACTGCACCCCTACGATGCCTTTGAACTGGTTACACGCCTAAAAACAGAAATCGGCCTGCCGGTTCATTCCCAGTCACATGCCACAACCGGCATGTCGGTAGCCACCATCGTCAAACAGATTGAAGCGGGTATTGATAACGTGGATACAGCTATTTCATCCATGTCCATGACCTACGGCCATTCTCCCACTGAAACTATCAATGCTATTTTCCACAATCAGCCGGGTGATCCGGGTCTAGATCTGGATCTATTGGCGGAGATTGCCGAGTATTTTCGCCTCGTCCGCAAGAAATATGCGAAGTTTGAAGGTGAACTCAAGGGGGTAGATGCGAGGATTCTGGTCGCCCAGGTGCCGGGTGGCATGTTAACCAACATGGAAAATCAGTTACGCGACCAGCAGGCTTCAGACAAAATGGCAGAAGTACTCGAAGAAATTCCACGCGTGCGCGAAGATCTTGGCAATATTGCGCTGGTAACACCAACTTCTCAGATTGTTGGCACCCAGGCAGTAATCAATGTACTGACTGGAGAGCGTTATAAAACCATTACTAAGGAAACTGCTGGTATTCTAAAAGGTGAGTACGGGGCTACGCCATCCCCAATGAATCGTGAACTACAGGAGAAAGTACTTAATGGTAAGGACGCTGTAACTTGCCGGCCTGCCGATTTATTGCAGCCCGAAATAGAAAAGTTGACGGAAGAATTGCGCCAAAAAGCCAAATTGGAGGGAATCAAGCTGGAAAGCGGCGAGCGTGAAGTGGATGATGTACTGACCTACGCGCTGTTTCCGGAAATTGGCCTGAAATTTCTGAAAAATCGAGATAATCCAGCTGCCTTTGAACCGGTGCCCACGGGTGAAGAAGTCAAAGCAGCGCCTCCGGTTATTGCCAAAGCCGGTGATGCTAGTGTTTATACTGTCAGCGTGAATGGTGAGTCTTATGTTGTTCAGGTCAGCGAAGGGGGTGATGTCAGCGGCATTGCTCCTGTGAGCAGTGCAACGGCACCGGCTGCCAAGCCCAAAGGCAGTGCTGAGCCACTCAACGCGCCGTTAGCAGGCAATATATTCAAGGTTAATGTAGCCGTGGGCGATAGCGTCCATGAGGGTGATGTGCTGATCGTGCTGGAAGCCATGAAAATGGAGACAGATGTTAAAGCACCCCGTGGCGGTGTCATTCAGAGTATCGATGTTGCCGAGGGAAATGCTGTTAAGGTTGGTGATGTTCTGCTGACGATCGCTTAAGGATATCCCTTGGACAGTCTATTAAAGTTATTCAGGGACTCCGGTCTGTATCAGCTGGAAGCCGGTCAGTTTGTCATGATTCTGGTTGGGCTTTTGCTGATATTCCTGGCCATTCGCAAGGGCTTTGAGCCCTTATTGCTATTGCCAATTGGCATGGGTGCAATTCTGGTAAATGTCCCCGGAGCCGGATTTCTAGCGGAGCCTGTATACGATTCGGCAGGTCACCTTGCTTCACCCGGTGGTGTGCTTTATTACATTTATGAAGCCGGAATTGCTACCGGTATTTTCCCCCTAGTTATCTTTATGGGTGTTGGCGCCATGACCGACTTTGGCCCCTTGCTGGCCAACCCGAAAACTCTGTTTTTAGGTGCTGCTGCCCAGTTTGGTATTTTCACGACTGTTCTGGGGGCTGCTGGTTTGAGTGCTGCGGGGCTGATGGATTTCAGTTTGGCGGATGCTGCAGCCATCGGGATTATCGGCGGGGCCGACGGTCCGACCGCCATTTTCGTTTCCAGTCGTCTGGCACCGGATCTGCTTGGTGCCATTGCTGTGGCTGCCTACTCATACATGGCCTTGGTGCCGATGATCCAGCCACCGATCATGAGAGCGCTGACCACACCGGAAGAGCGTCGTATTGAAATGCGCCAGTTACGGCATGTGTCACAGACCGAGCGGATAATTTTTCCGATTTGCCTGCTTTTGTTGGTAGCTATCTTCTTGCCCAGTGCCGCACCTTTGCTAGGGATGTTCTGTTTTGGTAATTTGATGCGAGAAAGCAAGGTTGTCGACAGGCTCAGTGATACGGCGCAAAATGCCCTTATTAATATAACAACCATTTTTCTTGGCCTGGGTGTTGGTTCAAAACTAAATTCTGATGATTTCCTTAATGTAGAGACATTGGGGATTTTACTCTTAGGTATTGTGGCTTTCGGTATAGGCACAGCCAGTGGTGTGTTGATGGCTAAACTGATGAACAGATTCAGTACAACAGCGATTAACCCACTCATAGGAGCTGCCGGAGTTTCTGCAGTGCCTATGGCTGCTCGTGTTGCCAACAAGGTTGGCCTTGAAGCAAATCCGCAAAATTATCTGCTTATGCATGCCATGGGGCCAAATGTTGCTGGCGTGATTGGTTCCGCAGTTGCTGCCGGTGTGATGCTTTCCTATCTGGGAGGCTAAAAGTATCTTTTCTGACTAGATCAAATATTCATGCTGCTATTTCCAGTAGCACCGGACAATGATCAGAACCTAGAACCTGATCAAGAATTTCTGCTTTTTTGACCCTCTCCAGAAAGTTTCTTGAGCTCAGAAAATAATCAATTCTCCAGCCCACGTTCCTCGCTCTAGCACCAGCACGATAACTCCACCAGGTATACTGTACTTTGTCAGGGTTCAAATGACGAAAGGTATCAACCAGTCCTGCTTGCAGCAGACTTTCAATACCTTCGATCTCTTCTTGCATGTGCCCGGCGCTTTTATTGTAGTTTTCCTTGGGGCGCGCCAGATCAATGGCTTGATGGGCAACATTAAGATCGCCACATACCACCAGAGGTTTGATGCGTTCCAGTTCCTTGAGGTAAGAGAGGAAATCCCTGTCCCAAGACTGGCGGTATGCCAAACGTTTTAGTTCACTGCCTGAATTGGGTGTATACACAGTCACCAGGTAATAATCGGAAAAATCGGCACAGATAACCCGCCCTTCACTGTCATGCTCTGGCATGTTAATGTCATATGTGACATCTGATGGGGCGGTTCTACTTAAAATTGCAGTGCCGGAATAGCCTTTTTTATCAGCTGAATTGGAGTAAATTTGATAACCTTGCAGGGCTTCCAAGGCTTCCTCAATCTGATGTGCTTGTGCTTTGGTTTCTTGCAGGCAGATAACCTCGGGATTCATTGATTTTATCTGCTCGATAAAGCCTTTTTTAACGATGGCCCGGACCCCGTTTACATTCCAGGAGATTAACTTCATAAATACCCTTAATAATCATGTATCAAGCCCGGTTGGGAGCTTGTATATTAAGTGTGCAATAAGTGTGAATTATGCCTTAGCCACGTTGAAATGGGCAATTCTAAAACATAATATGTATTCATGGCCGAAGAGTAGCCGGAACTTGGTTTACAGGATGTAAGAAGGTATCATTGGTCGCAGAAGGTGAATAATAGATACAGATAAGATCTTGCAGTAAGAGTAGTTTGTATGGTGGCTGCTTTCGCTGTTGAATGATAACTGGCATTTAATGATGCTTGAAACACCAGACACATTATCTAGGAGATTGATTATGAAGCTACGCAATCAAAATATATTCACCGCGTTTGTGATGTCACTGGGTTTTACCTTGTTAGCGTCAGGCGCCGTTTATGCCCATCACTCGTTTCCAGCGACTTATATCATGGACGAGACTGATACAATTGAAGGCGTAATGGTTCAGTTTCTGTTCCGTAACCCGCATTCATTTGTGCATGTTATGGTAACTGATGAAGAAACTGGTGAGAATCAGCGCTGGGCTGTTGAATGGGGTGGTGCCAGTGCACTGGCCGGTTCAGTTGACCGTTCAAGCCTGAAACCTGGTGACCGTGTTCGCATCAGTGGTCAGCCAGGTCGTAACCCGGAAGATCATCGTCTGCGTATGCAGAGCCTAGAAGTTGTCGATGGTGACTTCGAGTGGTCTGGTGATTTCGATTGATGATCAGTTCGGGCCTCTGGGTTCGAATATCATTGATTGAAAAAGTTTGAAGCTAACGGCTTAGCGACTTTGTCGCTGAGCCGTTAGTTTTTTAAACTACAAGCAAAACAAATAAGAAAAATTAAGTCATTAAGAATAAGAACAGTCCAGCCTCAATAAAACACTCAAAAACGGGGCTAGCTAAGGAAGTTTATGAACGCACCCTCAAGGAAAAACAGTCAGCATATTGCAGTGTTTTCTTTGTTATCGGCGCCGATGGCTCAAATTGCCATGATCCGGTTCGCTGAAGGGTTTCAATTTTTCACGAAAGCATTGAATAGCCTGCTTTGCTTATTAAGTGGCAATGCTGCGCCTTGTCATTTTACAATACAAAGAGTTATCAGGAGCGTTCTTGCTAGCATCGTTTTACGCTAGTCTGTAAAAAGTAATACCAGAATATTGTAGTCAGGGTTTGAGAAATTAAGGTTTGGGAGACGAAAAATGAGCAAAAGTGATACTAAAAACTGGGTTTGTCGCACAGGCCCAATCAACAAAGTGATTGGATCTTGCCTATTGTCGGCAGCCTTGATTGGTTCCGCATTCGCACAGCAGGACTTTTCAAATGTTGAGGTTAAGTCATACCACGTTCAGGGCCAAGTATGGGTGCTAACCGGAGCCGGTGGCAATGTCACACTCCAGATTGGTGACGAAGGCGTGCTGGTCGTAGATACCCAGTTTGCTGAAATGGCTCCCAAGCTACTTGCTGAAATAGAACGTCTGGCGCCCGGCAAAATTATCCGTTATGTGATTGATACCCATGGTCATCCTGATCATGTTGGCGGTAACCAGTTGATCAGTTCCGCTGGTCAAACCATTGTTGCCGGAAATGAAGCACGTGATGTAGCAGCGACCTTTGACAATGGTGCTGAGGTTATTGCCCATGAGAATGTTATGCTGGCCATGGCTGTAGCTGGTGTGCCGTTCGAAATGTGGCCCAGTGAGGTGTATCTCGGGGAACATTACGAACTATATTTTAACGATGAGCCAATTGAGCTGCTTTACCAGGGAAATGCACACACCAATGGCGACACCATGGTTTACTTCCGCAGATCTGACGTTATCAGCACAGGCGATATCTATGTCACGGAAAACTATCCTTTTATAGATCTGGATAACGGCGGCCATATAGACGGTATCATCGCCGGTCTGAACCAGATCATTCGTATCACCGTCCCTCGCGCCCAGCAGGAAGGCGGTACTATGGTTATCAGTAGCCATGGCCGTCTGGCCGATGAGGCTGACGTGGTTGACTATCGTGACATGATCACCATCATTCGTGACCGCGTTCAGAATATGATTGATGAGGGTTTGAGCCTACAGCAGGTTTTGGCTGCTGGCCCTTCAAGTGATTATGACGGTCGTTATGGCAGTGGTTTTGTTAACACTGAAGGTTTCATCACTGCCATTTACACAAATTTGAGCGAAATGTAGGAGTATGAGAATGAGAATAACAAGTATTACAAAAGTCGCCGCGTTCCTCGGTGCAAGTTTGCTGACAATGCCACTGTTCGCTCAACCAGAAGCCGCCTCTCCCAGAGATTCTGTGCCCATCGGGCTGGAAGACATTGAAGGTCAGTGGGTAGCTTATGTCAATGAAGACTGGCTTTGGCGTATGCGCGTTGCTGAAAAAGGTGACTTTACCAGTATTCCCTATAATGACCGTGGTCGTGAAGTCGGTCAGGTCTGGGATGAATCCATGCTGGGTTCCTGTCTGCAATATGGTGCTGCTGGTGTCATGCGTCAGCCTTTGCGAATTCGTGTCGACTGGGAAGGTGATGATGTCCTGACCATTGAAACGGATTACGGACAGCAGGCCAGACGCTTTAACTTTAACGAGCCTGCCCCGGCCAACACACCTCGAAGTCTGCAGGGATACTCGATGGCAAGCTGGGAGTATGATGCTAATCCAGCACAGGGTATGGAAGGGCGTTATGGCTCACTAAAAGTGGAGACCAGCCATCTGACAGCTGCCTGGTTACGTTCCAATGGTGCACCGGTTAGCGAAAATGCTACGCTGACTGAATATTACGATGTATTTACTGACCCGAATGGTACTGAGTGGCTGGTTGCTACGGTTATCGTGAATGATCCAACTTATCTGCGTACTGACTTTGTGACCAGCTCGCATTTTCAGCGTGAACAACAGCCGGGTGGTTGGGATCCACGCCCCTGTGGTCTGT
>JAYQVM010000094.1:0-6622 GCA_038148435.1 Gammaproteobacteria bacterium
GATTAAGGTCGCTAATGACGGCAGGAAAGCCAGGCCTTACTCGGCTTGAAAGTATAGCGCCGCCAAGAATACTTGCAGAGGCTTTTAGAAATTTACGTCTGTTGCGTTTAGACATACTTATTACCTTAAATATATGTTTGCTATGAACTTTAAGTAGTATAAAAGTAGACTTTTCGTAAAGCTACCAAGAGATTTTTTATTTTTTAGAGCAGTTTAACAAGTTCATTTTGAAAAATAGATTCTGTCGGCTATTATCACAGCTTCCTAGTATGCCAAGCATGACTGATATTTCAGTTTTATGGCATGCTGGTGTAAATAATAATTATTATGGAAGAAAAGGAGGAGCTGGTGTTAGATTTCACTCAGCAAAAATACGGTTTAGTTACTTCTATAAAATTTTTATATTTCTCCATATTGTTAGCAGCATCCTATTTGCTTGCTATCCCAGATGCGCAATCGGCAGAAGGACCTCCAGCTGGAGGGGCCAGACCTCCGGCTTATCCAGAACGTATTGTTGATCCTGACGCTGTAGAAAGAGGAAGAGAGCTTTATACGACCTATGCTTGCTCTTTTTGTCATGGAGCAGACACTCGTGGTGGAAATGGGGGGCCGAGCCTACTGCGTTCTCAACTCGTTCAGCGTGATCAAAACGGTGAAACCATTGCAACAATCGTTCGTAATGGTGTTCCCGAAACCCAAATGTCTGCTTTTAATCTAAGTGATCAGGAATTGGCTGATTTAGCTCAGTTTCTTCATAGTTTTGAATTGAACAGCAGGGATCCAGCACGTTTCCCGCCAGAAACAATAGTTGTTGGAAATGCTGAGGCTGGAAGAGATTTTTTTAATCAGACCTGTGCTGGCTGCCATTCTGTGAATGATGACCTTCAAGGTGTAGGTGGGCGATATATCGATGAAATGGAGTTGCAATCAAACTGGTTGATGCCACAAGAGGCATCAGCGGTAATGGTTACTGTTATTACACAGGAAGGTGATGAAGTTACCGGGGAACTGGCAAGGATAGATGAATTTGTCATGAGTATGACATTGGCTGATGGCTCTAGACGAAGTTTCAGGCGTCGAGGAGAATTGCCAAAAATAATTATAAACGATTCATTACAACCCCATCGTGATTTGCTTGAAACTTATACTGATACAGATATCCATAATGTCACCGCCTATTTGATCACGCTGCAAGAATGACTATCAGAACAAGTAAGTACAGGAGAGCATCCATGTCAAAATCATTTTCTACTAGTCTACTTAGTGCGGCAGTTTTTGCCGGATCTTTTGTGGTCGCTCAGGAACCAGACAGCGGCCTTCACCCCAGCCAAATTCTCAATCCCATTGCCGAATCATGGCCGACCTATTCGGGTGATTACAGCGGTAGACGCTATAGTGAATTAAATCAAATCAATCAATCCAATGTGCAAAATTTGACACTTGCCTGGGCTGCTCGGGTTACGGCTGGGTCGAATGGGAACCCTGATTTTGTCGGTGGATATGGTGATGGTCAGCTGTTTGCCAACCAGACTGCTAATATTCGAGGGGTGGTTCTGATGGTTGATGGCATTCTTTACATGTCGGCACCTGACAATGCCTGGGCCATGGATGCCCGTGATGGAACAGTTCTCTGGCATTACTGGTGGAAAACCATCGGTGGAACGCATATCGGCAATCGCGGAATGGGTATGTGGGGCGATTATCTTTATCTGGAGACTCCAGATAATTTCCTGATCTCTCTGGATTCAAGAACTGGTGAAGAGCGCTGGCATACAGAAATCGCCAGTTTTGATGAGCAGTATTTTTCAACGCCAGCACCGGTAGTGGTGGATAACCATGTTCTGGTTGGAACAGGCAATGATCTGGATGCACCAGGCTTTTTGCAGTCCTTTGACCCGGTGACAGGAGAGTTACAGTGGCGTTTTTACACTGTGCCAATGAAAGAGGGCGATCCTGGGCTGGAAACTTGGGGCAGTTTGGATGCAGCACAGCATGGTGGCGGCAACCCTTGGGTTCCGGGATCCTACGATCCAGAAACCAATCTTTATATATTTGGGACCGGCGAGCCCAAGCCAGCTTATTTTTCAGAACCTCGAGGAGACGGCGATGCACTATTCACCTGCTCAATGATAGCAGTGAATGTCGATACCGGTGAAATGGCCTGGTACTATCAAACCTCTCCAAATGATACGCATGACTGGGATTCTGCCCAAACTCCCATCTTGGCCGATATCGAAATTGATGGCGAAATGCGCAAGGTTGCTATGACAGCGGCGAGAAATGGCTATTTCTTCGTGATTGATAGAACTAATGGCGAACATATCCTCACCAGTAAATTTTCTCGCACCGCTAATTGGGCTTATGACGAGCTCAATGACCGAGGTCAACCAGTAAGAATTCCCGAAAAAGATCATCTAATTGGGGGCTCTTTGGTTTCAAATGCTAACCAAGGTGCGGCTAATTGGCCCCCGCCCAGCTTCAGTCCAGATACTGGACTATTTTATGTGCCGGTTGCGGAATCCTGGGCCATGTACTACACCACAGAAACCGATCCCCGAGGCGCCATGGGACTTGGCGGGAAGCGTGAGGTTAATGCAGGGAGTGATTCTCATCTCAATGCGATAGATCCTGTCACTGGAGAAACCGTTTGGAGCGTCGAATATCCGAATGGTGGCCAACTAGCCAATGGCATTCTGACGACTGCCGGAGGTTTGTTATTTGCCGGAGATAGAGGAGGGAATATTGTTGCTCGTGATCCTGCTAATGGAGAAGTAATGTGGCATTCTCGCTTGGGCACTGTAAGTAATGCCCCACAGACCTATATGCTAGATGGACAGCAATATTTGCTAGTAGCTGCTGGCGATATGATCTATGCCTTTACCCTGTACCAGTAAAGAAGATATTGGCAGAAAATGGTGAGAGAAAGCGCTGAGTTTAAGAGAAAATGACAATGAATAGGGCAATATATAGTCAGCTAAGTGCCATGATGTTTCTTGAATTTTTTATCTGGGGTGGCTGGTTTGTGACCTTAGGTACTTTTCTGGGCAACAATCTCAATGCTAATGGTGGTCAAACAGCTATGGCTTTTTCCACACAGTCATGGGGAGCCATCATCGCACCTTTTATCATTGGTTTGATTGCTGATCGTTATTTTCATGCCGAAAGAATATTGGGTGCTATCCATCTGATTGGTGCAGTCCTGATGTTTTTGATGGCTAACGCCACAGAATTTTCAGCATTCTATCCAGTCGCCTTGCTCTACATGATTCTCTACATGCCGACGCTGGCGCTGGTCAATTCCGTGTCTTTTAGACAACTGCAGGATCCTGCAAAACAGTTTGGACAGATTCGAGTCTGGGGAACCATAGGATGGATCATTGCGGGTCTTGTCATCAGTTTTGTTTTTTCCTGGGACTCAGTAGAGTCGGTGCAACAGGGGCTACTTCGCAATACCTTCATGATGAGTGCTGTTGCCTCGCTAATCCTCGGGATTTTTAGTTTCACATTGCCAAAGACACCTCCTGTTGGCGGCAGTGAAAATAGTAAATCATTGGCGACAATATTTGGTTCTGATGCACTTGGTATTCTGAAAGATCGAAATTATTTTATTTTCTTTGTTGCTTCGGTTTTGATCTGTATACCCTTGGCTTTCTATTACCAGTATGCCAACCCCTTTCTCATTGAAGTGCAAGTTGAGAATGCTACCGGAATCATGACTATTGGGCAGATGTCAGAAGTACTTTTCATGCTTATGTTGCCAGTCTTCATTCTGCGCTTTGGTATAAAAGTAACATTACTGGTTGGAATGGCTGCCTGGGTTTTGCGCTATGCTGCTTTTGCGATGGGAGATGTAGGGGGAAGCTTACCTCTTTTGATCACAGGAATTGCACTACACGGAGTCTGCTATGATTTCTTCTTCGTTTCAGGTCAGATATATACAGATCGTCTAGCTGGCGAACAACATAGAAGTGCTGCACAGGGACTCATCACGCTGGCGACTTATGGTGTTGGCATGTTAATTGGCTACTGGATTGCGGGACGTCTGTATGATGTTTACACCGTGGATTTAGGACATAACTGGGTAGCAATCTGGGG
Source organism: Gammaproteobacteria bacterium (assembly GCA_038148435.1). Lineage (GTDB taxonomy): Bacteria > Pseudomonadota > Gammaproteobacteria > Pseudomonadales > Pseudohongiellaceae > UBA5109. The sequence goes on from JAYQVM010000094.1 coordinate 4,096, forward strand.
TTTTCCGGCTATCTTTGCTCTGCTTATTCTAGTCATTTTTGCGCTGACCTTCAGTGATAAAGCCAGTAATGGCCAATAAGCCGTTAAAGAAGAAAAAACAGGAATCGTTACTCCTGCTACCGATATTCTTTAACAGGTAAATCAATTACTTAACCAAGATTGGAGTGTTTTTTGTCCGAAGTAATTAGATACGGCATGGTTGGTGGTGGTAACGGTGCATTTATAGGTGAAGTGCATCGTCAAAGTGCCCGTTTATCAGGTCAGTTTCAGCTTGTGTGTGGAGCATTCTCGTCTCAGGCGGATGAAAGTTTGCAATGGGGACTAGCCCTTGGGTTATCCAGTGAAAGATGTTACCCCGACTTCCAGACTATGATAGAAGCAGAAAATCGGCTGCCAACCAATCAGCGAATGCAATGCGTCGTTATTGTTACTCCCAATCATTTGCATTTACCTGTTGCTCGGGCAGCCATTAAAGCGGGATTGCATGTTATTTCAGATAAACCAGCCACCATTAATCTTCAGGAGTGTCGTGAACTTGCTGAATTACTTGCCGATAATAAAAGCCTTTATGCCCTCACGCATCCTTATACTGCCTACCCCATGATTAAAGAAGCCAGGGACAGGGTTGCGCGGGGAGAGTTGGGTGAGGTGAGAAAAGTTATCGTGGAGTATATGCAAGGATGGCTGGCGAACCGAGTTGAGGGTGAGGGGCATAAACAGGCTAGCTGGCGAACTGATCCGAATAGAGCGGGTATTAGCTGCTGTATTGGGGATATCGGTGTGCATGCTTTCAATATTGCCGAATATGTCTCAGGTCTTGAGACAGTTTCTCTGAGTGCTGAACTTAATCGGATTGTTCCTGGACGTCAGCTCGATGATGATGGCACTGCGTTGCTGAAATTTAAAAATGGCGCATCGGGCATCCTGATAGCCAGTCAGATTTGTAGCGGTGAAGAAAATAACCTGAGGCTTAGAATCTACGGAGAGAGAGGGGGGCTAGACTGGCGTCAGGAAGAACCTAATTCCCTCTGGCTTAAATTTAATGACCAGTCCGCCCAGCTGTTAAGGGCCGGCACAGCCTGGCTTGGTGATAGTGCGAAGGGAAATACCCGCTTACCTGCCGGACATCCTGAAGGCTATCTTGAAGCTTTTGCCAATATTTACAGAAATTTTGCCGAGCACCTTAATAATAACTCGAATAACAAAAATCCTGAATCCGATGCCTTCCCGGGTATACGTGAAGCTCTTCGAGGCATGGCGTTTATTGAAACATCAGTATTCAGCAGTGAGCAGAATAATGCCTGGCTGGAATTCCCCAAACTTTTGTAAAAAAACATACTAACTTTTAAGGGTTTATCATGAAAGGACCGGCAATATTTCTCGCCCAGTTTGCTGGCACAGAAAAGCCATTTGATACGCTCGAAAATATGGGCCGCTGGGCAGCGGATCTGGGCTACAAGGGTATCCAGGTGCCAACCTGGGATTCAAAACTATTTGATTTGAAAACCGCCGCTGAAAGTCAGACTTACTGCGATGATCTCAAAGGTCTTCTTGCTAGTGTCGGCGTGGAGATCACTGAACTATCAACGCATCTTCAAGGTCAATTAATGGCTGTGCATCCTGCTTATCACTCTATGTTTGCAGGTTTTGCTGCGCCCGAGCTAAAAGACAGGCCTCACTCCTGGTTCCCCTGGGCATCTGAGCAATTGTGTCTGGCGGCTAAGGCCAGTAAACGTCTCGGATTGACAGCACACGCAACTTTTTCTGGGGCATTGTTATGGCACACCTTTTACCCTTGGCCACAGCGACCGGCCGGTTTGGTCGAGGAAGGCTTCAATGAGCTGGGGAAACGCTGGAAGCCAGTATTGGATGAATTTGCCGAGCAGGGAGTTAAAGCCTGCTATGAATTACATCCAGGTGAAGATTTACACGACGGCATTAGCTTCGAACGCTTTCTGGATGCTGTGAGTAATCATGAAGCTGCAGCAATACTCTATGATCCCAGTCATTTTGTACTTCAGCAAATGGATTATCTCGCGTTTATCGATATTTACCATGAACGTATCAAGGCTTTTCATGTCAAGGATGCCGAGTTTAGGCCGAGTGGACGAGCCGGTGTTTATGGGGGCTACCAGAGCTGGATTGATCGACCGGGACGCTTCCGATCACTAGGTGATGGACAAATTGAATTTGGCCAGATTTTCAGCAAGTTTACTCAATATGCTTATGAAGGATGGGCGGTGCTGGAGTGGGAGTGCTGTCTGAAACATCCTGAGGATGGGGCGCGTGAAGGAGCCCCTTTTATTCAGAAACATATGATCCGGCGCTCTGAAATGGCCTTTGACGATTTTGCAGAAGTGAAATCGGATACGATACTTAACAGGAAAATATTAGGCTGCGCAAATTCTGAATAAAAAAAATTGAGAATGAGATTGCAGGAAAACAAATTGCAAAGCTATAAACAACAAGTTATCTTACCATTTTTGGTCAAAATAGTCTCTGAAAACATTAAGGAAATCATCAATGT
>JAYQVM010000095.1:0-6593 GCA_038148435.1 Gammaproteobacteria bacterium
TATGACATCATCGAGCCAGAAAAGATCATGCCTGAACCAGACTGGCCTGACATGTCGTTCGCCGACATGCTGCAGACCGCCTTCAATGATGACCATATCGTTGACCGCGATGATCATCCTGCTCTTCGCAGGCTTAAGGGGGGTATGTGATGATCTACCATTCATGTCATGAACTGCCCTTCACCCAAATCCATATCGTCGATACCGAGTTCTTTGGCGATGACGGTGACCAGAAGACACCGGTCTGCCTTGTGGTCCGTGAGTTGCTGTCAGGTGAGGTCAGAAGGTACTGGATGGATGAGCTTCGACAGATGGATCAGCCTCCCTTCGATATTGGGCCAGATGCCCTGTTCGTTGCCTTTTTTGCATCAGCTGATCTCTCAGTGTTTTTGGCATTGGGATGGGAGCTGCCAACCAACGTCTTTGACTGCTATGCCGAGTTCCTATGCCAGACTAATGGCGAGACTTTACCATTTGGTAAGGGCCAGATAGGCGCACTTCAGTATTTTGGCATTAGTGATGGTGACCAGGTAGCCAAGGACGACATGCGCCAGCTCATCCTGACCGGCGGACCATGGTCATCCGATGAACGGCTTGCCATCCTTGATTACTGCCAGACTGATGTTGATGGGCTGGCAAGGCTTTTTACAGCCATGCTGGCTCGCTGGTCGCTCGGACCAATGGACCTCGATCAGGTGCTGGCTAGGGGACGGTATGTAGCAACTGTCGCGCAGATGGAGCACAGGGGTGTGCCTATCGATACCCGAACGCTGAACCTGATGCGTGACAACTGGTACCAGTTCAAACAGGCGCTGATCGAAAAGACTGACCAAGCTTACGGTGTCTATGACAAGGGCAGCTTCCGAACGCATCTGTTCGAACGCTATCTTAGGGCACAGGATATTGCCTGGCCACGCCTTCCTTCTGGCGAATTGCAACTGGATCGTGACACCTTCAAGATGATGGCGTTGCGCTATCCACAGCTTGCAGAGCTTCGTGAACTCAGGAAGACACTCGCCGAGATGCGCGAGATCAAACTCACGGTTGGCCGTGATGGCCGCAACCGAACATTGTTGTCCCCGTTCCAGTCAAAGACTGGCCGCAATCAGCCGAGCACTACAAAGTTCATCTTTGGTCTTCCTGCCTGGGCACGATCATTGATCAAGCCAGAGCCAGAAACGGCACTTGCTTATCTTGATTTTAGTTCTCAAGAGATTGCTATCGCAGCATGTCTATCGGGTGATAACGCTCTCTGGCAAGCCTATACATCCGGTGATCCCTACATCCAGTTTGCAATCGATGCGGGGCTGGCACCGGTCGGCGCCACTAAGGAAAGTCATAAAGCTGAGCGTGATGCCTGTAAGGTGATTATGCTGGGCGTCCAATATGGCATGTCAGCCTACGGCATGGGGCAAAAAGCCAGTCTGCATGTTCTTGAGGCCGAGGACCTCCTACAGCGCCACAAGGATGTCTACCACACCTTCTGGAAGTGGGCAGAGCAGAACGTCAATGCTGGCCTAGCGGGAGTAGAACTTCATACTGTCTTTGGCTGGAAGATCCGTGCAGGCAAAGGGCGGGATGTTAAAGAGAACACCTTCCTTAACTGGCCCATGCAGGCAAATGGTGCGGAGATGCTCCGCTTGGCATGCATTGCGCTGGAGGAAGAAGGCATTCGCATATGTGCGCCTGTACATGACGCCATCCTGATTGAAGCACCACTGAATGCAATCGAGGATCATGTCAGGCACGCTGCTAGCCTTATGCAGAGGGCGAGTGAGTGGGTGTTAGGCCGTGGCAGGGAATGCCGAGTAGATGCTGAGATCGTGCGCTGGCCGGATCGCTACATGGATGGGCGCGGCGCCAACATGTGGTCGTTCATCCAGTCCCGCCTCGGTGAAGAGGCGGCATAATGGCTCGAGGAACCAGAGAGCGTCTCAGTTCTGTCTCACAGCAGCAACATGCCGCCCGCCAGAAAGCGCGGGACCAGCTGTTCCTTAAAGGGCCAGTCACATTCAATTGGATGGGCAACCATATACCCGATGCGACATCACGGCTGATACTAGTCGCAAGGGCGTTTATTGACATCGAAGATAGCCCCAGGATTAAGCTCACCAGAAAGCATTGGGAGTGCGCTGGCATCACAGATAAGGACACTCGATCACGTGTAATTGCAAAAATCAGGCGTGAGTGTCCCGGTATCCTTCTGGATGCCAAACAAGGCCGCTGCACCTATATTGAGTTTAAGAGCCTATAGCGGGTAACTGTCCCGCCAGTGCTTGTCGAGCAGCCCGCCAGTAACTAACTCGCGCTCCATCTGGCGAAGCTCCTTACGGATCTCCCGTCCCTTGGCAGCGTTCTCACGCCGCTCCTCAAGCTTGTCCTTGGTGAACTTCCCGTGACGAAGGTTCGCCGCCGAGATCCGCGCTCGACCCTCTTCAGTCTTTGCACCAGTGCTGGCCCCGCCATGTAGTCGGCAGCGGCCGTTCTTCTTGTTGGCAGGACGCTGACATGCCGTCCCCTTTCTGGTCTTGGCACCGCATCGCTGGCCAGGCCATTCTGCCCCGAAACGCCATTCTACACCGATGGTCACATTGTCTTTTGTTAGCATTCAAAATACCCCGAATAAGAGGTATTATTATACCGTATAACTATTGTAGTCAGAAGGGGCGGATTGCTTGGTTCAATATCAGGATATTAACCATAAATCTGGTTTGGATAGCGCGGCAACACAACTAAACGCGGCTAGAGTGTTTGGAAAAGCGTCTAAATCAAAACTGCTTACGAGGAGACTGCGGACCGCTAAGGTTGCCTCTTACGCTAAAGTTATTTCTGTTATTAGTCTATAACCGAAGCCCCTTTCTGATTTTATAGTTCTCTTGCCTAAGCCAGCATCCTCTAGTTTTTGTCGTAATCGGCTTAAACGCATTTGAAGGGCAGGCAAACTGAACGCATCATCGTTATCACTAAAAAGAGCAATCAATTGCCAACTTTCTAAAAACTGATCCTGTGCAGAGATAAGTTTTGATAGAATGAGCGTCTCCGTATAGGAAAGACTAATCTTTGCTATTTTTGTTTCTAGAATCTGACGTTTCACATCCAAGATGCCATCTGAACTCTTATTTTCATCAATTTTAAATTGTGATCTTAGAATTGAGATTAGCTCAGAAGGTTCCACCGGTTTTTGAAGATAAACATTGGCTCCGGCTGCGTAGCCTAAAACCCTATCGTCAACTCTGGTTCGAGCAGTTGCTACAACCACAAAACTAGTTGGGTTTGACCTTTTTAGTCTGGCTACAAAATTAAGGCCATCTTCCCCAGGAAGTGTTAAGTCTACTATGAAAGCATCAGCGTCGCTGGTAGTTGAGTCATCATCAAAATCTTCAGCACATTCCAAAGCGACTACATCAAAACCCTCCCCTTCTAAAAGGTTCTTCATCACTGTTCTTAAGTTATGATGATCTTCTATGAGAATTATTTTTCTTGATTTAGCAATATCGCCCATCACCAAGTACCATTATGCCTTTAGTGAATTTCACTGTAATACCGCACATCAGACTTTTCTAACAAAAGCCAACGCCCAACCAAGAAGTTTGTTTTTTGATTAGTTTTTCGAAATCCGAAAAAAATTCAACTTCACGACAAAGTTTTTATCATCAATTTCTACATTCATCGTTCCATTCAGCATTGGCATAAACCCATTTACCAAATAAAGACCTAACCCAGAGCCACTCTGGTTTTTAGAATGTGGTTCGCGATAATATTTCTTAACTATATTTTTTTTACTGATTTTTTGACCAACAACTATCTCATTAGAAATGGTTATAGACCAATGTCCCAGTTCTAAATCATTGTAAATATTCAGAATTATCTGACTTCCTGGCTTTCTATATTTATTGGCGTTATCTACCAAGTTCTTCAAGATGACTTTTAACAAAAAAGGGTCAGTTTCAGCTAAATCAGAGTGTTGTAAATCAATTTTTATTGAGTCCGTAACATTCAACTTTTCAGCAGTTTCAACTGCAGCATCTTTTAGGTTAACGGTATAAAATTTAGCCTTGATTGAATTTGTCTCAATCTCATCAGCAAGTTGGCTAGATGTGATTATTGCATCAATCTCAAACACTGATTGGTTTGCGATTTCAACAAGCTTTGGGGTTATTTTTTTACTTGAGATTACTGACTTAAGTACAGAAAGCGGCGTTTTTATTTCGTGAGAAAGCATCGCTAAAAATTTACTTTTCTCCTCGCTTTCCTTTCTAAGACTTTCGAGATTTTCTTTGAGTCTTGTCTGCAAAGATAGAGAAATCAAAAGGGTGCAGCCTGTCGTGAGCATAATCGTAATAAAAGTACCAGCTATAAAGACAACATAATTTGAGATTTGAGCCGTTTGAACAAAGTTTTGCTCGACAATATCTTGAGATACATAAACTACTAAACGGTAAATATGACTTGCCCCACCAACAAAAAGAGCCAGGAGAAGTAGCTTATGAGCTGCATTTTTTGTAGAGCAAATCAAAAGCACATAGATTGAAAAAATGTGAAGAACTATCAACCCAATACTGAAGATAATTATTCTCAAACTAAGATAAGTCGGGTCTGTAAGTGCTATAAAAATTACCGTCAGAGCTAGGCAAACCAAGAAAGGTGCTTTTGATGGCTTCAATTTGCCAACATGCAGAGCAAAACCACGGTAATAAAATGCATAACCAAAAAATATGGCAGCATTTGCAACCGCTATAGATGCGAAAACTGGAATTGCGCCTCTAAAACCCACTAATAGGCAGCCGGCTCCAATCAATAGACCACCGATTGCCCACTCCTGAGTGGATGGAACATCCCTGAAAGCGAAATATAAATATGCCAGCATCAGACCCGCTAAAATGTTCACTGAGCTGAAAATGATTACTATTGTCTGAAAATCCATGGCAATTGATACCGACCATAGTTTGGTAATGTCATATGAAACCGTATTTAAAGATCAATTACAAAACAATAGGTTATTAAAGGAAATTCCTATTGTTGGGTTTCGTTAGAGTTTGTTGGCTATCGTTAAGTAATAAGAAATATCTGCGGTAAAAGTTCTATCTTTAATCATGAGCTTTGCCATCTTATGCCCTCAATTTTATGCGCAGCAATTCCCAAGTCTTATAAAGAAGTTCTTGTTGGAGTCACCGATTGCTTAAAACTTCCAAAATCAGAAGTTTTCAAAATTTATAATATTTTTTTGTTTTTGTTTTTTTTTGGGGCAGCTCATTTAGTTAGCCTACAAGCTCATGCCGCCACCAATTGGGCCGATTGGACCTCAATTGGCACAAACACTGCGTCAAACGTTGGGACAATCGGTAATGGCTGGACTTACGACTACGTTACCTCTGCTTCGGGAACTCTGCAAGATGCGACCACCTCAGCAATTGCCAATCTGACCCACACAGGTGAGGTGATTGAAACGCTAATCGGTAGCTCCGCTAATTACACGAGCGGGTTTTCTAGTTGGGTAGATACCGGAGCCTACTACCCATCTGCTTCCTACACTGGTCTTGGTAATGGAGGCTCTCCTGCTGCAGTCAGTGCAGACATCCTGATGCATGCGGGATATACTGTACAGTCGGCGAAGGTGCACACGATTACTTTTGATCGACAAGTTTCTGGCCTCGTGATGGCGATTTGGTCCTTGGGTGGCCAGGGTGATGCCACGATGCTTTTTTCTGAGGATTTCCAGATTATTTCCACTGCCTCTGGCACGGCCTCGAGTGGAACAGGCATCGTCAAAGGCGCGAATAGCTCAAATGGATATACAGTAACGGGTGGTAATAGCTACGGTTACAACGGCTTGATCCAGTTCTACGGAACCTTTGGTCCAAATCGCCCGCTGCAATACACGATCACTGCCCCAGAATTCTATTTCGGGATGAGTATTGCATCCACGAGTGTTGCGCTTTCTGGAGCTGGTGGCAGCACAGTCGCGCTCTCACCAACGATGGTTATTACGGCAGCTGAGGTGAGTGATGGTGATACGTCAGCAGATACGAGCCTATCCCTAACCTTCACCGCCAGTGACGCGACCTCTAACTTTGCCGTTGGGGACATAACCGTTACCAACGGCACCATCAGTAACTTCGCCTCAACATCATCAACTGTCTATACGGCTACCTTCACGCCAGCGGCGGATGGTGCCACGACGATTGATGTGGCTGCGGGTGCATTTACGGATGCTGCTGGCAATAACAACACTGCAGCCTCACAATTCAATTGGACCTATTCATCTTTAACTGAACCCAGTCATAAAGCCCATGAAGTTGGTAGACTTTTGAGTAAGGAAAGAATAGCCTATCAATTAGACAAAAGAAGTAGCCAGTCTATCTAAGACCGACTGGCGCGGCTGGCTTCCAGAGCAGGCAACAACTCTAGTAAAGTCAAGCAAGGTATCACCTTCAAATTCAGCGATCCTACCTTAAACCAGTTATTTAATGGCTCCCCATCACGCTTGAGAGACTATACTGAAACCGAATTAGCCCAGCTTGCCTCAAGTATTGGAAACAACCCCGAACTTTATCAAGAGATCCTCAAGGCCCAGGCAATATCACTAGTCATTG
>JAYQVM010000096.1:0-6552 GCA_038148435.1 Gammaproteobacteria bacterium
ATTGATTGATGCACTTATCGCCAGCGAAGATTCCCGCTTTTATCAGCATGGCGGTGTGGACCTGAGTGCCCTGGCTCGCTCGGTTCTGGGTATATTGAGCGGAAACCCCAGTGGCGGGGGGAGTACACTGACGATGCAGCTGGCAAAAAATATTTCCTTTGAGGGAGAAAGCCCCTACTCCAGAAAGTTCAAGGAAATCCTGCTGGCTTTAAAAATTGAACGGGAACTTAACAAGCAGGAAATTTTGGAGCTTTATCTCAATCGAATCTTTTTTGGCATTTCTGCTTATGGTATATCGGCAGCGTCCAGCCAGTTTTACAATAAAGCTCCTTCAGAACTCAGTCTCTCAGAAATTGCCATGCTGGTGGCACTGCTGCCTGCGCCGAATACAATTAATCCTCTCCGATCTAAAGAGCGAGCGCTTACTTACCGTAATCGCGTTCTGCGACGAATGAATGAGCTAGGCATGATCAGTCAAACTCAGTATCAGGAAGCCAATAATGCTCCTTTAACGGCTCAGCGCTATGGGGTCGATATTGCGGTTGAGGCGCCCTATATAGCTGAAATGGTTCGCCTGGAAATGGAAGCACGGTACGGCGAGCTGGCACTGATGGATGGTTTTGAGGTTTATACCACTGTCAATAGCGAAACCCAGACCCTGGCCCATAAGGCCTTGACCGATGGTCTTGAGGACTATGATCGCAGCCATGGCTATCGCGGCCCGGAAAATCACCTGAACTTGGTTGACAGCGATTCTGGCTATGATATGTGGCTATCCATCCTGAGCAGGACGCCCGATATTGGTGACCAGCTCCCTGCTTTCGTTGAAGAGCTCTCCGAACGTTCCTTTTCGGCTCTGCTGAAAAATGGCGAAAGCATTACTGTTGAGTGGGACGGGATTCGCTGGGCCAAGCGCTTCATCAACAACAGCACCTGGGGCTCCAGTCCTCGCAGCGCTAAAGAAGTTGTCGAAATTGGCGACCTAATTCGAGTGACGCAGAATGCTGATGGGCGCTGGATGCTGGGCCAGGTGCCCGAGGCCAATGGCGGTCTAGTCTCAATAAATCCGAAATCGGGAGCAATTCTGGCCTTAAGTGGGGGTTATGATTTCTACCGAAGCAACTTTAACCGGGTGACCCAGGCACGCCGCCAGCCGGGCTCAAATTTCAAACCTTTCCTTTATTCTGCAGCGCTGGACAACGGCTACACAGCTGCCAGTCTTGTGAACGATGCACCACTGGACCGCAGTGATTACCGACCCGAGAATTTTGGCGGTGACTTCATGGGGCCTATTTCATTAAAGTATGCGCTTACTAACTCTAAAAACCTAGTTTCATTGAGGTTATATGATGCGCTCGGTGAAGATGTGGTGCTGCCATATGTTGCCCGTTTCGGTTTTAATGAAAGTGAATTTCCACGTGACGATCTGACGGTGGCCATCGGCTCACATGCCCTCACCCCCATGGAAGTCGCCACGGGATATGCCGTTTTTGCAAATGGCGGATTCAAAGTCGAACCTTATTTGATCGAGAGAATCGACAATTTTAATGATGGGACCGTCTTCCAGGCCAGTCCGGCAAAAGTCTGTCAGTCCTGTGAGATGAATTTTGATCCCCTGCTCGATGGATCCAGCAATACTTACCCCGCCCCAAGAGTTATTGACGAGGGAACTGCTTACATCATGAATACCATGTTGCGATCTGTCATCACCGATGGCAGTGGCCGGCGAATCAACAGAGAAATAGGTCGCCCCGATTTACAAGGAAAAACAGGAACTACAAATGATAATTTCGATTTATGGTTTTCCGGATATAACGGCGATATGGTGACTACTGTTTATGTCGGTTTTGATAATCCACAGACACTAGGCCGGGATGAGCAGGCGGCAACCGTTGCAGTACCCATCTGGATAGACTTCATGGAAGATGCCCTGGCTGCTATGCCAATCAGTTCCATGACACAACCAGATGGCATTGTGAGTATTAGGATTAACCCGCAAACTGGACGGCGCGCCCTACCCAATGAAGAAGGGGCAATTTTTGAGGTTTTTCGGGAAGCTTACCAACCACCTGATACAGGTACCCAGGATCAAGGTCTTGGTACACTAGGGGGAGACTCGGAGCCTCGAATTTTCTAAACCCCTTATCCAGCCTGCTTTTCAGTAAAAAGCGCTTAAATTTTACGGTTACTGAAACGTTTCTTGTAGCGATCGACGCGTCCACCGGTATCAACAATTTTCTGTTTGCCGGTGTAAAAGGGATGGCATTGCGAGCACACATCGATACGCAGTTCACCACTGAGAGTTGAACGGGTGTTTATAACATTGCCGCAACCGCAGGTGATAGTCGTTTCTTCATATTTTGGATGAATATTAGCTTTCATGCTTTCCTCAACTGCTTATCGCCACCCGGCCTTAACTGTTGGCAGGCACCATAAGCATCTTCTAATAGCGAAAAAGAGCGCGAATTCTAGCAGAGTCAGGTGAATTAGCAAGATTTTGGTGGGAATTATTCTAGCGCTTGTATTTCTGATGATTATTAACCACTTCGGCGAATATCAGCTGAAACAAATCTCCGATGAACCGGGGGCTGAGCTCCTTTGTAAGCGCTGCAGCCTGAAGGGTTTCCAATTTACGCGTTTCTCTTTCCTCATCAAGTGAATTCAGGCCATGAGTTGCCTTGAGCATCCCCACCTGCGCGGTTATCTGAAATCGTCTGGCCAGAACCTGCAGGAGCTCCTCATCCAATGCGTCTATCTGCTCCCTCAAACGCAATAATTCTTCAGGCACAGTGCTCTTTTGCATGATAATCTTCCAACTAATGTAATAACTGAGAAAGTCTGACAAGCCCCGGTGAGTATAAACCAAGCCAACAAAGCTCTCTACGCTTCTGCACAACGCGTGTTAAAAGTAGCCGTGAACACCCCTCTGAGAAAGCACTTCGATTACCTGGCGCCTGATGACTGCAGCCAGCATATAGAGCTCGGCGTGAGAGTCAGAGTCTCATTTGGTAAGCGGGAGCTTATCGGTCTGGTACTGGGAGAGCAGACCAAGAGCGAAGTAGAACTAGGGGCATTGAAAACAGTTCTCGAGGTAATTGATAAAGAAGCGCTGCTGGATGACAGTATTCTTGCATTATGTACCTGGGCTGCCTCGTATTATCACTACCCCATTGGCCAGGTTATTCACCAAGCCCTGCCCGCCCATGCCAGGAGGGGCAGAAAACTTGCAGATGCTGAGCTCCATACAGCCATTGAAGCCGAAGTTCGTAGTGTAAGCGGCAAGCTTTCATTAAACCCGGAACAACAGGAAGCATTGCAGCAGATTGGTTCAGCGAATAAATGCTATCACTGCTTTTTGCTGGAAGGCGTTACTGGCAGTGGAAAAACAGAAGTCTATCTTCAAGCGATTGCCGAAAAATTGAATTCCGGCTTTCAGGTGCTGGTACTGGTACCTGAAATCAGCCTGACCCCCCAAACCCTTCATCGCTTTCAGCAGCGCTTCACGGATTACTGTATTGTTACTTTCCACTCCGGCTTGAGCGACAAAGAGAGATTCCAGGCATGGCAGAAAGCGAGGTCGGGTACCGCAAAGATAATTATCGGCACACGTTCTGCCATTTTTGTTCCACTAAAAAATCCTGGACTGATAATTGTCGATGAAGAACATGATGCTTCCTATAAACAGCAGGATGGCTTTCGCTACTCGGCAAGAGACCTGGCTGTATACCGATCACAGTTATCTAATATTCCTGTGCTGCTCGGATCAGCAACCCCTTCCCTAGAAAGCATCAATAATGCTCTCGCAAAACGCTACAGCCTGCTTTCTCTCGATAAGAGGGCAAGTCAGGCAAAGCAGCCTAGATTCAGGAGCATTGACCTGAAAGGCAAAACTCTGCAGGAAGGATTCTCTGTCGAACTACTTGAAGCTATCAAACAACATTTGCATCAAGGGCATCAGGTGCTGGTCTTTCTTAACCGTCGTGGCTTCTCACCTCTCTTACAGTGTCATGATTGTGGCTGGACAGCTAGTTGCCCACGTTGCGACATCTCCTATACCCTACATCGTAAAAGTCCGGAGTTGCGCTGCCATCGCTGTGAATCCCAAAAAAAACTAGTCTCGCAGTGCCCGGTCTGTCAGGGGAATTCACTAATACCCATAGGTCTCGGAACCGAGCGCACTGAAGAGGCTTTGGAGAATCAGTTTCCAGATTTTCCAATATTCCGGATAGACCGCGATACCACCAGAAATCAGAAGCATCTGAAAAATACACTAAGTGCTATTCAGCAAGGCAAGCCAGGCATTTTGCTAGGCACCCAGATCCTCGCTAAAGGACATCACTTTCCCAAAGTAACATTGGTCGCTATTATGGATGCAGATGCAGGTCTCTTCAGCTCAGACTTTAGAGCCCAGGAATTCATGGGGCAGCTGCTAATCCAGGTCGCTGGTCGTGCAGGGCGAGAAGACCTGGCAGGAGAAGTCCTGATGCAGACGCACAACAGCACCCACCCAGCGCTATTGACACTGACCACTGAGGGTTACAAAGATTTTTCCCGTCAATTACTCAAACAACGGCAGGAAGTTCAGCTGCCCCCGTTTTCATTTCAGGTACTGATACGGGCAGAGGCCAGTAAATCGTCAATGGCTGAGTCTTTCTTGCAGGCGATCAAACAACACACCCGGGATTCAGCTGCCGGTGCAAATATCCTTCTCTTTGGCCCGATTCCAGCTCCGATGGAAAAACGTGCCGGACGTTTTCGCTTTCAGCTAATCATACAGTCTGGACAGCGGACCGCACTGCATAATCTGTTAAGGCGCCTGCTGCCCCTTTATGAAGAGCTGCCACTTAGCCGACGGGTTCGCTGGTCCATTGATATCGATCCGATGGAGTTTAGCTGACTACCAAAGCTGCATTATTTACGTGATAATAGAGCCGTTTCATCGACATCAGCGTGAAACCATATGGCTCATGATTTTGCAAAACAACACTCTTCATCGGAGGCTCTCAGAAATCGGCGCAATAACAATAAGGCGTCAGCGACTAAAGTCAGCCAGTCCAATACCCATTGGCCCTGGTTTTTTTCCGGCCTGCTAAGCGGTGTATTCGCCACTTTTCTATTTTTTTACGGCCTACTACAGCCTGCTTTTTTGCAAGACTCCAATCCTCCCGTAAACCTCCAGGCTGATTCACCGAATTCTACATTGCCAGAAGAAGGGGCTGAGTTTACTTTTTATGATCGCCTGAGCGAAGCGGAGGTTATGGTTGACGTGGTTGCAGTCGAGCTGCAACCGCAGGCTGAAGATGATCTGGCGATTTATAGGGTACAGGCTGCTTCTTTCAATACCCGACAGGATGCTGAAAACCTTCGAGCTAAAATTCTGATACTGGGTATGGATGCCAGTATTTATGAAGCTGAAGTCCTCGGACAAACCCGTTACCGGGTTCAGGCCGGTCCTTTCACCGGTAACAACAATGCGGAAGATGCAATTGATCTACTAGCAAACAACAACATTATCGGCGCCATCAAAATCAGGGTTCAGTAAATAGCATCTCTAGCCTTGAATTCTATGGGCCCATCACCACATAGTCAATTCCCTTTAATGACAGGACAATATAATGGAGCAATATCGCGGCACAACGATTCTTTCGGTCCGGCGTGGCAATAAAGTAGTCATTGGGGGTGACGGGCAGGTCAGTCAGGGTAACACCGTGATGAAAGGGAATGCTCGTAAGGTACGCCGTTTATACAATAATCAAGTGCTTGCCGGATTCGCTGGTGGAACGGCAGATGCATTTACCCTGTTTGAACGCTTTGAGGAACAACTGGAAAAACATCAGGGCAAATTGACCCGGGCTGCCGTGGAACTGGCAAAGCTCTGGCGAACGGAACGCGCACTGCGTCGGCTTGAGGCTTTGCTGGTAGTCGCAGACAAGGAGAACTCTCTCATAATTACCGGTAATGGTGATGTCATTGAGCCGGAAAACTCCTTGATGGCGATTGGATCCGGTGGCTCTTTTGCTCAAGCAGCCGCAATTGGTTTGCTCAATAACACTGAACTGGGGGCACGCAGCATTGTTGAAAAAAGCCTGAATATCGCCGCAGATATTTGCGTCTATACCAATCACCAGCTCACCATTGAAGAATTAGATTGCTAGGAAACTGCATGGCAGATTTAAGCCCCAAAGAAATTGCAAGCCAGTTAGACAAACACATCGTTGGTCAGGCAGCTGCTAAACGCGCAGTTGCTATTGCCCTGCGCAACCGTTGGAGGCGAATGAAACTGCCTGCCGATCTCATCAACGAAGTTACACCAAAAAATATTCTGATGATTGGCCCTACAGGTGTCGGCAAAACTGAAATTGCTCGTCGTCTGGCAAAACTAGCCGGTTCCCCGTTCATAAAGGTGGAGGCTACCAAATTCACCGAGGTTGGCTATGTTGGGCGGGATGTCGAATCCATTATTCGAGATCTTGTTGATGTGGCTTATAAGATGTTACGTGAACAGCAAATTGAAAAAGTCAGCGAGCAGGCTGCCAATGCCGCGGAAGATAA
>JAYQVM010000097.1:0-6474 GCA_038148435.1 Gammaproteobacteria bacterium
GTACTGGGCTATGTCGGTGCAGCTGCAACCAAATCCATCTTGGTTGGTAGTATTATTTTGATTACCTCGGCCTTTTTTGTGGATCTGAAAATCATGCATCCAATTTTGATGCTGGGTTTTTTGTTTCTGACCGCCATTACTTTCAGTATGCTGGGTTTTATTATCGGCATCTGGGCAGATAATTTTGAAAAGCTGCAGATTGTTCCCCTGTTGATTATCACACCGCTGACTTTTCTTGGAGGCAGCTTTTACTCAATCAGTATGCTCCCGAATTTCTGGCAGACAGTCACGCTTTTCAATCCAGTGGTCTATCTCGTGAGCGGTTTTCGTTGGAGCTTTTACGAGATATCCGACGTCAACCTCTGGGTATGTCTTGGCATGACCGCACTCTTTCTGGTGCTGTGCATGTTAGGTATCTTCTGGATTTTTCGAACTGGCTATCGCCTAAAAAAATAGCAGTCTTCTTGTTTGGCTTAAAACATGGAGCGGATAAAGGTTATGCCTAGCTCAGAGGGGCTGATTAGGTAGATGGCAACTAGCCGAAAACCCAATAAAAGCAGCAGGCTGAAAAGGGTCAGCGCCTGTACTTTTTTCGCGGTGGTATATTCATAAAGCACTAATACCAGACATAACAGGCTCAAGGCGATCAGCGATAGGATATGCCGGTCTAGTCCCCCGAATATGTCCCAGCCCCACAGACGGTATAGAGCGGGTTCGATAATACTGATGGATGCAAAGATCATCATAGGTATATGTATAGCTGCATTTTTTCGATGCAGCAGTGCAATTGTGAAAAACACAACGAAGGTGCTGATGGCGGCAAAATCAGCCCAGACAATTTTCGCGAAAAATATTAGCCTCGCCTCAACATCTGTTCCTGAAGCTAGTCGTCCTGGCAAAAAATTTAGGGTGATGACGATGCTTGAGATGAGGATAATCAGTCCAACACAAGCCAGCAGCCAGCCCAATTGTTGATGCCATTTGAATTGCCGAAAATGGATTAAGAGGGATTGAAGCATGAGGCCGATAAACCAGATTGTCAGGATCGACCCATGGAAAAATACAGCGATGGGAAGAGTCTGTACGGCTTCATTTAAAGGCCTGAGGAAAAATGATTTGCCGAAGCCGAGAAAAACTAGCAGGAGCATCACAGCAGAAATGCCCATAAGCAGGCAGTTATTGCGCTGCGAAGTGCTATAAGAAGTATGCTGGAAAGCTAGGCTGGGCATCTCCAGGTTTTCGGCAGCCATTAATTCAAGTTAATAATGAATTAATGACTGCCGAGAGTTCTTTAAAAATCGATCTTAGCTGTTATTTTTATTATCGAGGCTGTAGGCTCCTGCACCACTTACATATAAGATCAGCAATCCGCCGGTTATAGCCAGATTTTTCAGAAAGTCAGTAGAGATGACTGGCATATGGTAGATTAAACCTGCCAGCAGTGTGAAAACTGCCAGGGTAATAGCTGCAGCTCTGGTTTTGTATCCAACAATAAGCATGAGACCTCCCAGTACTTCTACTAGAATCACCAGAAACAAAAGCTGTCCCGGGATTCCGATCCCTAAAAAGCTGCCTCCGCTCATAAAACCGGCTGTACCTGCATAGCCAAAACCAAGCCCAAATCCAGATCCGATTTTTCCGATACCTGAAATTAGAAAAATAATGGCAAGTAGTACTCGTCCTGCTGCATGAGAATAATCATTCATGGGTCACACCTTCCTTTTTTATTTTTTGTGGAAATCGGATACTAACCAAGATTTCACAAAAATGCTCTATTTGTGAAAGAGATTTCTAAAAGTATTTTTCGGATGGAGCGCTACTTATTTTTCTGTATTTCCATGGCTGAGCAGTGTTCTATTAAAACTTTCACACCTATTGAGCTCGGTATTTGACTTTTCTCAGAATTAAGAGGGTAAAATGGCATTGGAAAACAGTGTGGACGAAATGGAAATAAGTTCTTCAGCGCTATAACAACAAGTCAATTTTTG
Organism: Gammaproteobacteria bacterium; assembly: GCA_038148435.1. GTDB lineage: Bacteria > Pseudomonadota > Gammaproteobacteria > Pseudomonadales > Pseudohongiellaceae > UBA5109. The sequence goes on from JAYQVM010000097.1 coordinate 1,989, forward strand.
CCAAGGTTTTACATATGGTTTGGTAACACATTATGAAAAAATCAGATTTTTTCTTCAGTTTCTTGCTGCTTGCTAGCGTCGGTATCCTTTCGCCGCATCGAGTATTTGCGCAATCTAACAATGGATTTCAGTGCTTAGAACAAGATGCACTTGCCATTAATCGTGAAAGTCAGCAAGGGTCTAATGTTCCGATAGGTAATTTATTTCCACGGGACAATAAGGAACCGGCAGCATTTGGTGCCGAAACAGCCCCTGAGCTGCCCCGTCGATTTGCTTTGTTTGCTGAAGACCTGCGCTTATTGCCGGTTCAGGGCAATGTATATGTGCTGATGGGAGCGGGTGGCAACATTACACTACAAATCAGAAATGAGCGTACAGAAGATGGAATTTTACTGGTTGACGCAGGCAGCGCTGAATCGAGTGAAGCCGTGCTGAGCGCGCTTCATCAAATAACGTCTGCTCCAATTCGTACCATTATTAACACCTCGGATGAGGCAGAGCACACCGGGGGTAATATCAGATTAGGTCAGGATGGTGCCAAACTGGCTACCAACATGGCAGGCAGCAACAATGGTGAAGAGCCGGGAGCTGCTATAATCGCACGTGAAGAGATTATGATTCGCATGATTGTGGGTGGTGTTGAGGACTGTGGATGGCCAAACAGAACCTACGCCGCCTATCCTAGGTTGACTCTATCCTTCAATGGTGAAGGTATTAGAATCATGCATATGCCGAATGCCATAACGGATGGTGATTCCTTTGTTTATTTTCGTGGTTCCGATGTCGTGAGTACTGGCGACATATTCAATACGGACCGCTACCCGCCAATTGACCTCGAGCGAGGGGGCTCGATAAATGGCGTGGTGTCGGCCCTCAATGAACTGCTTGAAATTACCATTCCTGCTTTGAAAAATGAGGGCGGTACCTATGTTGTTCCAGGTCATGGCAGAATTGCAGATGAAGCCGACGTTTCGGAATACCGCGACATGGTGACAATAATCAGGGATCGCATTAAAGCCTATGTGGAAAGGGGAATGAGTCTTGCGGAAATACAGGCAATGCGACCAACCCTAGAATATGACGGCAGATATAATGGGGGCCTTAGTTCGGATGCGTTCGTTGAACTGGTTTTTCTAAGCCTCAACCAGGCGGGAGGTGCATAATGAGGAGTATAGGTTTACCACGACATCACTTATGCTTCTGTATGTGCTTTTTTTTATCGACATTATCAATCGCCCAGTTACCACAGGATGAGCCTGATTCACGAAGTGCCAGAGAAATGGCTCCAGTGGATCTCAGTGGCACCTGGACTTCAGTCATTGCCGAGGACTGGCGGTACCGGATGGTGACTCCTCCCGCCGGAGAATTGCAGGGTCTTCCATTGAATGAGGCTGCTCAGGAAATCATGAATGCCTGGAATCCGGAGGCCGACGAAGCTGCAGGCTTGGCATGCAAAGCTTATGGTGCCCCAAATCTCATGCGTCTGCCCGGACGAGCCCGGATCACTTGGGAAGATGACTCTACTCTTAAAATCGAATATGACAACGGCGATCAGACTCGACTGATACATTTTGAGCAAATGCCCTCGGCTAATATACAAAGAAGCTGGCAGGGTTACTCACATGCGCAATGGGTACGCGAGACGACCATAGCTAGAGGGATTGGCTTCGGAGGTGTTGGAGGAGGTATCGGTGAAATAACCGGTCCTTTGCAGATCAACACAACACATCTGCGTGAGGGTTATCTCAGAAAAAACGGTGTGCCTTACAGTGAGAATGCTGAACTGACAGAATATATCGTCTGGCGCCGGGATACGGTAACGGGTGATGAGTGGTTTTCACTGATCAGTGCCATTGATGATCCCCAGTATCTAAGAGGCCTCTACATCAGGAGTTCCGAATTCAGAAAGGAGACAGATGACGCCATGTGGTCACCACGACCCTGCAGCGCGAGGTAAGTCTTGATGAAAACAATCATGAAAAAATTTACGCCTATGTTTTTTGCTTTGCTGTTCATGTTGACGGGAAGAACAGTGAGCGCCCAGTCAGGGACAGGAGGAGGGGACTATGAAGCCGATTTGCAAGGCTATTGGAGAAACCCTCTGTATGAAGATAACCGAGACCGAGGGGAAGGGCCCTATATTGGTGATTATTTGGGGCTTCCTTTAAACGAAGCTGCCCTACGCGCAGCTGAAGCCTGGGATCCAACCATATTGTCACTTGAAGAACGGCAATGTAATGATTATGCCGCAGATTACGCGGCTCATAGCATCGGCGACCAGGCCATCTGGAGAGAAGCCGATCCCTTTACCAACAAAACCATCGCCTGGCGTTTACGGCTATCTTGGATGGGAGGACAGCGTACGATCTGGATGGATGGCCGACCACATCCTCCAGATGGTGCGCCGCATACCTGGTTGGGTTTTTCCACGGGTGAGTGGGTGGGTCCGACTCTGGTGGTTACCACCACGCACTTGAAGAATACCTGGCTGCGACGCAATGGTGTGCCGCGCAGTGATAAAGCCTATGTAGTGCAGTATTTTACTCGACTTGGCAACATTCTCACCATCGTTGATCATATCTATGATTCGGTCTATCTCACCGAACCGCTGGTCCGCAGCAGTGATTACATCCTGAATCCTGCCGGGCGAATGGGGACTTTTGTCTGCGAAACGGTTGAAGAAGCCCCGCGCGATCTTGGAGTCGTTCCACACTATCTGCCAGGAGAGAATCCTAGTCTGTTTGAATTTTTTGAGGTTTTTGATCTACCTGTGGAGGTCATGCAGGATGGCGCCGACATGCTCTATCCTGAATACTTGGACAGACTGGAACAGATCCGCGCAGACTAGCGTGAAGCCCTTTGCCTGATCAGTAAGGGCTTAAGCCGGCTCTTCAGAAGATAGTTGTGCAGAATGATCAACGGGATAGTCACATCTGGTTGTCAGGTATTGAAGATGCCTAAAATCAGTGCTTGTAAGGTGGTTAATCACAACAAGCGCTAGTCAGTTGGTTCAAGCCATAAACAAGTCTTCAATCGATAGGTAGCGTTCACCTGTATCGTAGTTGAAGGCTAGGATACGCGAACCTGCCGGAATTTCTTCCAATTTCTGTTTGATGGCAGCCAATGAGGCTCCAGAAGAAATACCCACAAACATGCCTTCTTCACGGCAACAGCGACGAGCCATCTCAAAGGCATCTTCTTCCGTGACAGCAATAGTTCCGTCAATGATGTCCGTATTCAGTACCTCAGGTATAAAGCCGGCACCAATTCCCTGGATGCGGTGTAAGCCTTTTTCCATGCCTGCAATGACCTGGGATTTAACCGGCTCAACGGCATACACTTTCATGTCAGGAAAAGTTGCTTTCAATACTTCAGCACAACCGGTGATATGACCGCCGGTACCAACGCCGGTAATTAAGTAATCAAAACCCTCAGGAAAATCGGCCAGAATTTCCTGTGCCGTCGTTTCTTTATGGACACTAACATTTACCGGATTAGTAAATTGGGAAGGCATCCAGCTGTTCTCGTATTCCTGCATCAACTCATGGGCTTTTTCGATACAGCCACCCATACCCAGTTCTTTGGGGGTCAGCACCAGCTCGGCACCCAGAGCGGCCATATAGCGGCGTCGTTCCAGTGACATAGATTCAGGCATGGTCAGTATTAACCGGTATCCTTTGACGGCCGCAACAAGTGAAAGACCGATGCCGGTATTGCCTGAAGTAGGTTCAATGATGACAGTGTCCTTGCTGAGCTCGCCGCTTTTTTCAGCGGCTTCAATCATGGCTAGGGCAATGCGGTCCTTTATGCTAGCCCCGGGGTTGGAGCGTTCTGATTTCACCCAGACTTCTGCCTGATCAGCAAACAGCCGGTTAAGACGGATATGAGGCGTATTGCCGATGCTTTCCAGAATATTGTTATATTTCATTTTGTGCTCCGGATTCGGGTAGTGTCATTGGATAATGCCGGCAATATAGCATAGGGTTTTGCTTAATTCGATGAAAGCGCAAGGCCTAAGATAGCGTTATTAGCGCTAAACAGGGCTTCGATGCGCTGTCAATTTGTTAATATTTCAAGTAGGCTTTAGGCCATTTTTACGCTACTTAAAACCGCAATACATGTATTTGCTTGTTAAAACAGTTCATATGGCCTGTGCACTTTTGAGTTTCACGGGTTTTTTACTACGTTCCTACCTGATGATGATTGATTCAAAGTGGCTCAATCATAAGGCGGTACTGCTGCTACCACACTTGGTTGATAGTCTGTTCCTAGCCTGTGGATTCTGGATGGCCTTTATGGTGAATTTTGGTCTGTTTAATCAGCCCTGGCTTAGTATGAAAGTTCTTCTCCTGATGATTTATCTATTTTTTGTCGGCCAGACCCTGAGTCGTGGGCGCACCAAACCCATACGGGTTGCCGCTTTTTTCTGCGGCGTTTTCACCTTTATGTATATTGTTGGTATCGCAGTCAATAAGACACCATATAG
>JAYQVM010000098.1:0-6434 GCA_038148435.1 Gammaproteobacteria bacterium
CTGGAAAGCGATGCCTTTGAAGAATTGCCAGCTGATTACCGAATACCTGGAGAGTTTGTTGTTGGCAGACTAATGTATTCTTCCGGTGCCCGGGATTATGACTGGGAACGCGGAGGCACCAGCTGGGCCGTTGACTACCCTCGTGGAGATCGCACTTTTGCTCGTCTCTTAAGGCGCCTGACCACTCTGGACGTTCGCTCCGTTGAACAGCCAGTGAACCTGGATGATGGTGACGATGTCTATAACTGGCCCTTTCTAATCGTTGGTATGCCTCGTAACTGGAGTCTTACAGATTCTCAGGCAGCCAAGCTACGTGATTACCTATTACGTGGCGGATTTTTACTGGCAGATAGTTTTTTTGGCAGCCAAGAATGGGCTGGCTTCATGCGCAGTATGTCACGAGTATTTCCAAATCGCCAGATTATTGACCTGCCCGATGACCATCAGCTATTTAGCATTATCTATGATCTGAACCAGCGCCATCAGATCAGTAATATGCGTAGTCTTTCCTATGCCGGTGTACCCTATCGCAATGATGGCGCAGCTCCTCATTGGAAAGCCATTCTGGATGACGATGGCCGCATTATGGTAGCTATTTCATTCAATAATGACATGGGAGACGCCTGGCAGCATCAGGACAATCCGAATTATCCACAGAGTGATGCCAAAATGGGCATTGAATTTGGCATCAATTATGTGATCTATTCCATCACGCACTGACTTCAGACACAGCTTCAGCCTCAAAGTATTCCTGCATTTGGCGATAATTACGCCAGTACCAGATCAAACCAGCAAGACAAATCAAAGCCGCGACAAGGTTGGGCCAGAATAGGCCAAAGTAATCAGCAAACAAGCCTATCACCAAAACGCCAATAGCGGTTGCTCCCCGCGTCATTGCAGCCCATAAGGAAAGCACCCTGCCACGCACAGCATCATCAATACTGTTCTGGATCATGGTCTGGCTAGCTACAGCACTCAGGGTAACGGTCCATCCGACCATAAAGATAAACAGCAATCCCGGAAGATACTGCTTGGTCCAGGCAAAAAGTGCCAAACCGACAATGGAAAGCAAGCTGTTGAGCAACATGCTCATTACCAGTCCCTGGGCACGTCCTCGTATGGTGATATACATGCCACCAGCAACAGCACCGAAGCCTAACATGGCCGTATAGATTGCAAGGTCTTTTGCACCACCTTCGAATACAGCACCGACGAATGCTGCCAGCATCAGCGTCACCGGCCTGATACCACAGGCCAAAATGGTCTGTAAAAAGAAGATATCACCCAGCGCTGGAATATTGTTAATGTACGCTACTCCTTCCCTGATGCCTTTCAAAATAGTGCTCTTATTTTTGTCGGGATTATTTTTTGGCAGATTTATAAAAGACCATGCCAATAGTATAGGAATATAAGTAATAGCATTGCACAGAACAGCAATGGCTGTTCCAAACAGGCTAATGATTACCCCGGCAAGAGCCGGCCCTAGCAGCCGGGCGACATTAAACAACACAGCAGTGAAGGATGAGGCCGAAACAATATCTTTGCGCTCTACCAGATTAGGGACAATGGAAAGTCGGATGGGCTGGTGCGCGGCCTGTAATATACCGTCAAGAAGGGCAAAGAAAAACAGCAGTTCAACATTGATCAAACCCAGGATGATAAGCACGTACAAAAACAGGGACTGCAGCATCATGCCGCATTGGGTCATGATAGTGAGATGTTTGCGATTAAACTGGTCAGCCCATACCCCGACTATTGGACTCACAATCAACAGTGGAGCAAGTTCTGCGAAAGCGACCGCGCCAACCCAGAATTCCGACTCTGTTAACTCCCAGGTTAGCCAGCTGATGGCAAGGCGCTGCATCCAGAAACCAATCAGGGATACGCCATTGGCACAGACATAAATGGCAAAGTTTCTGTTGGCAAAAACTGAGCGAAGTGCAGCCAGATTACTCACGCTTTAGTCTCTTGTTGAACAGGTTAGCTGTCTGTCAGGGGGCAGGTTCAGAGATAAACAACTCGATAGGAGCATCCAGCCCTTCTAATTCAAAGGATTCTGACACCGCCCGAAAACCGCCCTGCTGGGCCGTCGCATCACGGGCAATTGTTGCTCCGACAAAAACGCTGTCAACAGAAGCTAGACTGAACTGGGGCATCATCGACATGCTTTCATCTAGGGTCACCGTAAGTGGAAATTCGCTGATGGCAAAATCCCGGGCAGCCAAAGGTACGGGCATGCTTTCACTGCGAGCAAAAATAAACAAGCGCATATCCGGTTCTATCTGATCCCGGATGGCATCATCAATATCTACTTGCACAGTGACCGAAACCCCTCCACCGGCTGGACTCTCCTGCTCGAGACCTATCAGGTCTTCAATGGTGGCGATACGCTGGTTCAATTCAGCCACCTGGGCACTGCCCGGCGTTAACTGGGATATCTGACGCCGCCAGTAAGCAATTGCCTGAGGATAATTTTCAGAGACAAAGGCTTCATAGGCCAGCAGGCTCATGATGGCCTGCTCATTGGAATTTATCTGCAGGGCCTGATCCATTGTCGCCTGCACGGCTGGCGTTAGGTTGGAACCATCACGTAAATACTGCGCCTGCGCCAGTTGTCCGAGTACGGTTGCCTTATCAGCATCCTCCTCTGTCATTTCTCCGGCAAGCTGATTAAACACCCTTACCGCATCATCAAAACGATCCAAGCTGATATACAGAGTCCCTAGGGTAAAACCAGTTTGTATATCCGAGCTACGACGGCTGAGACGCGCATCCAGAATCTCGGCGATTTCCTGCAACCCAGCCAGCTGCTCCTGTTCGCTTGTTGCAGCCTGCAGCTGTTCAAGCAGAGCCGGTATCGCCAGCTCCTGTTCAGAGCCGATCTGCCGGTAAAGCATGAAACTGCCCAGCAAGATGATCAGCAAGAGGCTTAACGGTAGAGCTCTGGTATAGGATGAAGCTGAACTGCGATTGCTGTCTGCCTGATTTTCCATGTCTTCCAGAAAATTGAGTTCGAGCTCTGTCCGAAGGGTATGGTACTCATCATGACTTAAGAGCTTATCGGCCAGACTGGCCTCCAGTTCCTGCTTGCTCTGTTCAAAAGCGAAAATATTCTGCTGCTTGCGCAACTCATCCTGTTCATTACGTACCTGTCCCTGATAGCGCCAGACTGGCAGAATGACAAAAAAGGATGCGAGCAGCATCATCAAAACGAGATAAAGGGTAAGTCCTGGCATTTATTTTTTGCCCGTGAGAATTTTTTCAAGCTTTTTTTGTTCTTCAGCTGTAAGACTGCGAGCCTGATCTACAGCCTGATTTGATATGGCCATGCGCCAGACAATCAACAGCCCCACCAGCAAAAGCACTAGTGGTCCAAACCAGAGCAACACTGTTCCCTGGTTTAGCGGGGGTCGATAATTAATAAAATCACCATAACGCTGCGTCATGAAATCGATGATTTCATCATTCGTGCGGCCATCAATGATCTGCTCATAGATTTCAGCGCGCAAATCGGCAGCTATTGGCGCATCTGAACCTGACAGGTTTGAATTAAGACACATGGGGCAACGTAACTGATCGCTCAACTGGTGAAAACGCTCTTCCTGTTCCGAGAAATCAAACTGATACACCTCGATTGCAGCCTTCAGGTGATTCATACAAAGCACAGTAAAGATAATGAAGAGAAGTCTGGACATTATTTTAGTCGGGCAATGATCGGCTCGAAAGTATCCGCCCATATCTGATGGTTGATAATGCCGACATGGCGGTAGCGAATGGTTCCGAAACTATCAACAATAAAAGTCTCTGGGGCCCCGGCCACGCCAAAATCTATACCCAGACTTCCGTCCAAGTCGATGATGACCTGCTCAAAGGGGGAGCCCTTTTCTTTCAGAAAAAGCCTGGCTTCAGCAAGGTCATCCTTGTAATTCACGCCGATAAATCTGACATCTGATTCTCTTTCACTGATTTCAACCAGATAGGGATGTTCAATATGACAGGGCGGACACCAGGTGGCCCAGAAATTGATAATGGAAATACTGCCCTGTAGATCGCTACTGCTCATGCTACCCATATCCTGATTCAAATCTGGCAGATTAAATTGAGGCAGCGGTCGGTCCACCAGGGCAGAAGGAACCTGATTAGGGTTTCTGCCCAGGCCAAACAGTAATAATCCCAGCATTAATATAAAAAAGACACCTGGAATAAAAAGTTTCATACGCTGATTCATGAAACCTCTCCTGCCAGTTTTCCTGTTTCATTGACATTGACTGTTTCGGGCTTACTGACAATAACTTTTTTAATGCGATATCGCTTGTCCGTTATTGCCACTACTCCGCCAAAAGCCATCAGGAAAGCTCCCATCCAGATCCAGAACACAAACGGCTTAAGGTGAATACGTATTACCCAGCTGCCATCACCACGCTCATCACCCAAGGCAGTAAATAAGTCGCGAAAAAGTCCAACATCAATAGCTGCTTCAGTCTGCAAGGCACGGGTAGCAAAATAGAAGCGTTTTTCCGGTCGCAAGCTTAGGTAATTTTCACCATTTTTCATCACAGTGACTGTTGCCCTATCAGCTTCATAATTAGGGCCCTGTTCCGCGGTCACACCTTCAAAAACAAATTCATACCGACCAATGATTTCACTCTCTCCTGGCATCAGGCGCACATCACGCTCAACACTGTACTGGGTGGTCAGACATACACCTAGAATGATCACGGCCATACCAAGATGGGCCATCTGCATGCCGTAATAGCTAAGACTCAAAGCCTTCAAGCCTTTCCAACGAGTGGACTTGTTGGCTGTTTTATTGATCATATCCTTGATAATACTCAGCACAATCCAGAGCGATAGGATCATGGCAGTGACAGCACCCAGATTAAAACCGCCAGTGCCGATCAGAGGAATGATGATGCCCAATGCAACACTTGCAACAAAGACCTTTAGAAGTTGTTGTTTCAGGTATGCAATTGAAGTATTTTTCCAGCGGGAAAATGAGCCGACTCCAAGCACTAAGGCCAACAAACCCATGAGAGGCAAGAAGATAATATTGAAATAAGGAGGCCCGATGGAAACTCGGTTGGCTTCTCCGTAAACCGCTTCATGCAGCAGTGGATAAATCGTTCCCAGCAGGACGGCAGCGGTCGATACTACAAGAATAATATTATTGATCAGAAGCATGACTTCTCGTGAAGTGAGGGTATAAGAAGTCGTGCTTTTGACCACTGGAGCTCGCAGTGCATACAAAAACAAAGAAGATCCAATGACCAGAAGCATCAGGGCCAACAGTACCATGCCGCGGGCCGGGTCAACCGCAAAGGCATGCACTGAAGTCAGCACACCCGAACGTACGATAAATGCTCCCAGCAAACTTAGTGAAAACGCTGCAATAGCCAGTAGTACAGTCCAGCTTTTAAATACACCACGCTTTTCGGTAACAGCTAAGGAATGTATCAGTGCAGTACCAACCAGCCAGGGCATAAAGGCAACGTTTTCTGTCGGATCCCAGAACCACCAGCCTCCCCAGCCCAGTTCGTAGTAGGCCCACCAGCTGCCCAGAGCAATTCCGACACTCAAAAAAGCCCAGGCCGCATTGGTCCAGGGCCTTGTCCAGCGAGCCCAGGCAGCATCAAGGCGTCCACTCAATAAGGCAGCAATAGCAAAAGCAAACGCGACAGAAAAACCAACATAGCCCATGTACAAAAAGGGTGGATGTACGATCAGGCCAAAGTCCTGTAGCAGTGGATTGAGGTCCCTGCCATCAACAGGAGTATTAAGCAGACTACGCTCGAAAGGGTTAGAGGTCAGCAGCATGAACATTAAAAAACCACTGGTGATGATACCCATCACGGACAGCACCCGAGCAAGAATATCCAGCGGCAGGTTTCTGCTAAAAAGACTGACGGCATAGGACCAGGATGCCAATATCAAGACCCATAAAAGCAAAGAACCTTCATGCCCTCCCCAGACCCCGGTAAATTTATAGCGCGTCGGCAAAAGACTGTTTGAATTATTGGCAACATAGTTTACCGAAAAATCATCATTGAGGAAGGCATAGGCCAGGCAGGCAAAACTGAGCAGCATGAATACCCAGATACCTGAGCTTAGCGGCCGGGCCAGCGACATCCATAGCTGATTATTATTGACAGCACCTGCCATCGGAATGATAGCCATCAGGCTGGCCAGACAACAGGCCAATATCAGTGAAAAGTTTCCGAGCTCAGGGATCACAACTGGCTCCTGAAGCTTCCAGAGCTGCTACAGATTCAGCAGGCATATAATTCTCATCATGTTTAGCGAGGATCTGATTGGCCTGAAAAATTCCTTCACCATCGATAAAACCATCGGCGACCACCCCCTGCCCTTCTCGAAATAAATCAGGCAAAACACCGGTATAGGAAACCTGTATGTCTGTCAGACAATCCGTCGCCAGA
>JAYQVM010000099.1:0-6338 GCA_038148435.1 Gammaproteobacteria bacterium
GGAAAACACTGATGGAGCTGTCGACCTTGCCACGCCTTCGCAAAAGAGTACCCAAAGCGAGATGACTTTCTAGTGTAGATGAATTGACTTCCAAGGACGCTATAAACGAGTCTATGGATTGATCAGCTTCATCATTGAGTAAATAATTCAGCCCAACAAAATAGTCCTGCTCGTTTTTTCGCCAGGGCAGACTTGTGTTGCCACGCCCACTTCGATAGCCCAAATACCAGGCAGCTGAAAGCGCAAGGACCAGTAGGATATAAAAAATCAAATTAGACATACCAGGCTCTATCAAAATTATCACATGCCGTCATTTTTAAACTTATCCAGCTTCGGCAAATGATTTTTTGCCTGCTTTTTAAGCTGTTCTTCGAGCTGGCGAATTCGGTACTGAGACTTAATGCGCCGAAACAGGCCGTATCCAATCGCCAACCCCAGCACAGCACCCCAGGCAAATGCTAGTAATATCCAGACCGCGATGGTTTGAGGGGCCAACTCGACGCCAATCCATAAAGGGGCCTTGGTGGTATTCTGGCTGGCAAAAATAAAACCGGCTAGCACCACCAAAAGAAAACACATCAGCCCCATAAAATGCATTAATTTGCGCATGAGATTATTATAAAAAATTATCATTAAAAAAAACGGCGGTGCCCTTCTTAGGAACCGCCGTTTTATCCATCTACCAGCAAATCAGGCTAAGCTGTATCAAGCATCAGATTATTGTTGACACGATCTCTTAGCTCCTTACCTGCTTTGAAATGTGGCACATATTTTCCTTTTAGCTCAACAGCCTCACCAGTTTTGGGGTTTCTACCAACACGCGGTGCACGGTAATGCAGCGAAAAGCTGCCAAAACCACGAATTTCTATACGTCCACCCTCTGCAAGTGTCTCGGACATATAGGATATTATGGCTTTGACGGTCAACTCTATATCCTTGGCAGATAACTGAGTTTGCCTTGACGCGATATGTTCAATCAATTCTGATTTTGTCATAACGTTGCTACCTTAATTGTTGAGCGCCCTATTGCTGTATTAAGTTAAGGTTTATTCCTTTTCCATTTGCGCTTTAATCAAATCACCAACAGTCGCGGGAGTTGCGGCATTCGCAGTTTGCTTATTGTGTTGGGCAATTGAGTCTTTTTCTTCTTCAATTTCTTTAGCTTTAATGGAAAGCGTCAGACCTCGATTTTTGCGATCAACCGCAACAATCATTGCCTCAACCTCATCTCCTTCATTTAACACATTACGCGCATCTTCAATACGATCACGGCTGATATCAGAAACTTTAAGTACGCCATCAACACCCTCAGCAAGATTAATAATAGCTTCTTTGGAATCAACTGAAACAACTTTTCCAGTCACGATAGAGCCCTTATCATTTTCTGCAGCATAATTAGCGAAAGGATCATCTGATAATTGTTTTATGCCCAGGGAAATTCTTTCTCTCTCTGAATCAATCGACAAAATGACCGTATCAATCTTGTCACCTTTGGTGTATTGCCGAACTGCTTGGTCACCCGTTTCATCCCAAGAAATATCTGACAGATGAACCAGACCATCAATTTCACCATCTAGACCTATAAAAATACCAAAATCGGTGATCGATTTTATGTTACCGGAAACTCGGTCTCCTTTCTTGTAACTTTCAGCGAAGGCTCCCCATGGATTCTGCTGGCACTGCTTCATACCCAAAGAGATTCTGCGGCGCTCTTCATCAATTTCCAACACCATGACTTCAATTTGATCACCTAACTGAACCACTTTAGAAGGATGGATATTTTTATTCGTCCAGTCCATTTCAGATACATGTACTAGACCCTCAACGCCTTCTTCCAATTCAGCGAAACAACCGTAGTCTGTGAGGTTGGTAACGACAGCTTTAACTTTAGCATTCTCAGGATAACGGTTTTTAATTTCAACCCAGGGATCTTCACCCAGCTGTTTCAGCCCCAGTGATACCCGGTTTCTTTCACGGTCAAATTTAAGAACCTTAACTTCAAGTTCCTGACCGACTTCGATAATTTCACTAGGGTGCTTGATACGCTTCCAGGACATATCCGTGATATGCAACAATCCATCCACACCGCCCAGATCAACAAAGGCACCATAATCGGTAAGGTTTTTGATAATGCCGGTGACACTCTGGCCTTCCTGAAGATTGGAAAGCAATTCATCACGTTCAGCAGAGTTGACAGATTCCAGAACCGCACGACGTGAAACTACTATATTATTGCGTTTCTGGTCGAGCTTTATGAGTTTGAACTCAAGCTCTTTGTACATAAGATGATCGGCATCTCTAATTGGCCGTACATCTATCAGTGAACCCGGCAAGAAAGCGCGGACTGTATTTACATCAACCGTAAAGCCGCCTTTTACTTTACCATTGATCACGCCCATGATCGCTTCATTTTTGTCAAAGGCTTTCTCAAGAACCATCCAGGTCTCGGCACGTTTGGCCTTTTCACGGGATAGTTTGGTTTCACCAAATCCATCCTCGACGGTATCCAGGGCAACTTTAACCTCATCGCCAATATTTAATTCGAACTCTCCCTGTTCATTTAAAAATTCCTGTCTGGAGATGACACCTTCAGATTTAAGGCCGGCATGAACGGTTACCCAATCTGAATCGATGTTTATGACAGTTCCGGTCACAATGGAACCGGATTTCATATCTATACCTTTTAAACTTTCTTCAAATAGTTCTGCGAAACTTTCGCTCATAAATCGTTACCTGTTATAGCTCCTCATATAAGGGAGCTGATATCAATGCCTTATTCCAGCCAATAAGGGTCAATTCAGCTTAAACATGCCATTACAACAGCTGGCGTAATGACACGAACCATTCAATGCCTGTATCAGGAAAGCAACGCTTGCTGACTCATCTGGAACACCTTCTCTAATACCTGATCAATACTCAGAACACTGGTATCAATCACGATGGCATCCTTAGCAGGAATCAATGGTGAAATAGAGCGTTGCAAATCCCGCTTGTCCCGTTCCTTAATATCCTGCAAAAGGGCGCTGAGGTTAACACTAAGCCCCTTATTTATCAACTGCTTATGTCTCCTGCGCACTCTTTCTTCCGGATTGGCCGTGAGGAAAAATTTACAGATGGCATCAGGGAAGACTACTGTGCCCATGTCCCTCCCATCGGCAATCAGGCCCGGGGCCTGCCTGAAGGCCAACTGACGTTTGATCAGAGCCTGTCTGATTTCAGGTATTGCCCCTACCAGTGAGGCCTTTCTACCCGCACTTTCGTCTCGTATCAGAGCTGAGATTTCTTCTCCATTTATTTCGATGGAGCCCTCAAACTGACGAGAAAAATGCACGTCCATGGCTTGGGTAAAATCAACTAACTCATTAATATTTTTATAATTAATTTTTTTTCGCTCGGCGCCAACCCCTACCAGACGGTACAGCGCCCCGCTATCAAGAAAGTGCCAGCCGAGTTTACGTGAAAGCATGCCCGCAATAGTCCCCTTGCCGGTCCCACTAGGGCCGTCGATGGTGATCACAGGAATAGTCAGCATACTCAGGACGCCTGTATCTGCAGTCCACTACCCTGCGCTAAAGGAACAAAACCGGGAAATGAGGTGTTTACATTCTTGCAGTCGTGCACCGTAATGCTTTGGGTGGCCCGTAAAGCCGCCATGCAAAAAGCCATGGCAATGCGATGATCTGCCTGACTGTCAATTTCTCCGCCACTGATTTCAGATCCGGTAATTAGAATTCCATCCTCGCGTACTTCATGCTTCACTCCCAGCACGGCCAGACCATCAGCCATGGCCTGAATGCGATCACTTTCCTTAACCCGTAATTCTTGAGCACCACTTAGTCTTGTGCAACCATCGGCGCAAGCAGCCGCGATAAATAAGGCCGGGAACTCATCAATAGCCAGAGGCACCTGATCAAGAGGAATATCAATGCCCTGCAGTGGTGCATAGCGTACTCGAATATCCGCCACCGGTTCACCGCCGGCGTTGTACTCACGCTGATATTCAATATCAGCTCCCATTGCACGAAGAATAGTGATGACTCCGACACGTGTCGGGTTGATACCCACATGTTCAAGTAGTAGGTCAGAACCCGGCGCTATACTGGCACCCACCAGAAAAAAAGCCGCTGAGCTGATATCGGCAGGAATATCAATATAACAGGCCTGCAGTCGCCCACCTCCCTCAATCGTGACGCTTCCAAGCTGCCTGTCCAGCGAATAGGCAAATGCCTCCAGCATACGTTCAGTATGATCGCGACAGGGCGCTGGTTCATGTATGGTGCTGCTGCCATCAATATACATGGATGCCAGCAGGAGACAGGATTTGACTTGGGCACTGGCTACCGGCATGGCATAGTCAATGCCGTGCAGTGTTGACGGGGAAATTCGAATCGGCGCAAAGTCACCTTCCCTGAGTTCCAGTTTCGCCCCCATGCTGGCCAGTGGATCGCTGATCCGACGCATGGGCCGCCTAGAAAGTGAATCATCACCAGTCAGCACACTGGGAAAACGCTGCGCAGCCAGCAGGCCACTCATCAAACGCATGGCAGTACCCGAATTACCCATATCCAGAGACTGGGTCGGTTCACGCAGACCTCGCATGCCCACTCCCTCAATACTCAGCATGCCCTGATGCGGGTCGCTGATGTTAACTCCCATGGCCCTGAAGGCCCTAAGGGTTGCCAGGCTGTCTTCACCTTCAAGAAAACCACTGACCTTGCTACTGCCTTCTGCCAAGGCGCCCAGCATAATGGCACGATGTGAAATCGACTTGTCGCCAGGTACTCGCACTTTGCCTCTGAGCGCCCCACCGGGTTGGAGTGTGTATTTCGTGGAACTCATAAACTATTTCTTTTTCAAAAATGCATCACGGGATTTTTTGGCACGTTGCAGGGTTTCCAGAATGAAAGCATTGTCTTTTTCAGCAAGTGCCGTTTTGAAACGGCTTAGATCCACTTCAAATTCGCCCAGAATGGCTGCCAGTGCTGCCGTGTTGCTAAAAAAAATATCGTGCCACATCTGAGGATCGCTGGATGCAATCCTGGCAAAATCACGAAAACCGCCCGCCGCATAACGAAAGATTTCTTCATTGCTGCCATGCTGGGACAGGGTATCAACCAATGCGTAGGCCAGCAGATGCGGCAAGTGACTGGTAGCCGCTAGAATTTCATCATGCTCCTGCACAGACATGTGCAGTATGTCTGCACCGAGACTCTGCCACATGCTTTCTACCAGCAGAACAGCATCGGGGGCAGTGTTCGTCAAAGGCGTCAGTATGACACGATGCGCAGCAAATAATTCGCCGGAAGCTGCCTGATAGCCACTCTGTTCGGAACCCGCAATCGGATGCCCTGGCACCAGCTTTGATGGCATTTCACCAAAGACTGAATTTGCGGCATCCAGGATTGGCTGTTTGACACTAGCAACATCGGTGAGGATACAGCCTGGCTTGATTACTCCACGCAGACTCGACAGCACTTCCGGCATACTGAGCACGGGAACAGCCAAGATAATCAGATCGGCATCGCTACAGAGGTCTTTTGCCTGAGTACTGTATCCACGGATAACACCCCCGGTCTGCGCTGCCTGCAGTGAGGTTTCATTATCGCCCAGGGCCCATATATTATCGTGCCCGTGCAAACCCTTAGCGATGGAACCGCCAATCAGGCCCAATCCGACGATGACAATTTTTTTATTTAGCAGTTCATCCGGTAAGGCTTTTTTTATCTGCAGGTCTTCATGAACAATGCCTGAAACAGGATAGGAACCCAATACCCTGACGCCAATATCCTTGTCACGCAATTCAGCAAGGGCTCTTCTGATATGGGCATCGTCCTGATGACCATCGATATCGATATAAAAACTGTAGGACCAGACTTCCTTACGGGTCGGACGAGATTCCAGTTTGTTCAGGTTAACACCGTTTGTTTTAAGCGGTTCAAGCACATTGAAAAGGGCTCCCGGCTCATTACGAGTGCTGATCAATAAGGAAGTTCGGTCATTGCCACTGGCAGAGGCTTGTAGGGACTTGCTGAAGACTAGAAAGCGCGTGGTATTGTCGAGGCTGTCCTGGATAGCTTCACTGAGAACTTTCAGCTTGTTTAGCCGCGCGGCATTCTTACTACCTATGGCTGCCACGCCGCTCTCTCTGGCTGCAATTCTTGCTGCCTCGCCATTACTGCTGGCCGCTACCCTTTCGACCATGGGGTAATGCTTATCCAGCCAGTTCCTGCACTGCCCGAGCGATTGCTGATGAGAGAAAATTTTATGTATAGCATCAGGCATCACGCCTTCCTGAGCCATCAGCACATGTTGGTTGATAAATAATAGTTGAGCGCAGT
>JAYQVM010000100.1:0-6226 GCA_038148435.1 Gammaproteobacteria bacterium
ATCAAGAAAATGCTAATAATGTATCCAGCAGCCTGTCTGGCGTCGTCAGTTTGGATGGCTCGAGTACGGTTTTCCCCGTTAGTGAGGCTGTTGCTGAAGAGTTTTTGGCAATTGAACCCCGGGTCAGAGTGACAGTGGGAGTATCAGGGACCGGTGGCGGTTTTCAGAAATTTGCTGCTGGAGAAATTGACATCAGTGATGCTTCCCGGGAAATTCGGCAGTCAGAAATTGATGCGGCAAGTGCCAACGGCATTGATTTTCTCGAGATTCCTGTTGCATTTGACGGCCTTTCTGTTGTTGTCAATCAGGCAAATGACTGGGTAGATTATCTGACAGTTGAAGAACTCAATATGATCTGGCAACCCGGCAGCAATGTCGATTCCTGGAATGATGTGAGAGCGGAATGGCCTGATGAACCCCTGCGTTTGTATGGTCCGGGAACCGACTCAGGTACTTTTGATTATTTTACCGAGGTCATCAATGGTGATTCTGGGGCCTCCCGTCCAGACTATACAGCAAGTGAGGATGATAATGTTCTGGTACAGGGGGTTAGCGGTGACATTAATGCTCTAGGTTTCTTTGGCTACGCCTATTACCTTGCAAATGCGGATAATCTAAAGTTAGTGCCGGTTGATGGCGGTGACGGGCCAGTCAGCCCTAACATGGAAACCATTAATGATGGGAGTTATAGCCCATTGTCACGTCCCATCTTTATCTATGTCAGTAAACTTAGTGCAACCAGGCCGGAAGTCAGGGCTTTCATAGAATTCTATATTAATCAGGCAGCAGCACTGTCTGCCGAAGTTGGCTATGTAGCCTTACCTGAATCAGATTATCAGACGTCTAGAGAGCAGTTTGCTAATTTCTAGGAATGGATCCAGACCGAGAATATCAATGCTAGTGTAATGAACAATTAGTAAATATTCCGGTCTGTTTTTCATGCTAGAATCGTCAAGCAAAGTTTGACGATAATCACCAGAAGATAGCAATCATGCCCAAAAAAGCCTCTTCATCAATCAGTAAATCCAGCAGGCTTTTAGGGGAATCCTGTATTATTTCATGGTTAGGGGCCTGTGCTGCAATATCGCTACTTACAACGGCTGCGATCATTGGTTTACTGCTAAAAGAGTCCTTTGCCTTTTTTGAAAACGTAAGTCCCCTGGAGTTCTTTTTTGGAACCAGCTGGGTACCGATATTGCAACCCAGTTCATATGGCGTGCTGCCCCTATTATGGGGGACCCTGCAAGTCACTATTGGTGCAGCTATTATTGCCATCCCCCTGGGGCTTGCCTGCGCCATTTACTTGAGTGAGTATGCTTCATCTAAAATGCGTTCCTTTATCAAACCGATCCTGGAATTATTGGCAGGTATTCCAACAGTTGTATATGGTTATTTCGCTCTGACTTTTGTGACACCTCTCTTACGATTAATCTTTCCTGATGTGCAGGTGTTTAATGCTCTTAGTGCAGCTATTGTCGTGGGTATTATGATTTTGCCGATGATAGCGACACTAAGTGATAATGCACTGCGGGCGGTGCCTGACAGTTTACGCCAGGGCGCCTATGCGCTGGGTGCAACCTCGTTTGAGGTGACCACCAAGGTAGTTGTACCGGCTGGTCTTTCAGGGGTAATGGCTTCTTTTCTGCTGGCTATTTCCAGAGCGATAGGCGAAACCATGGCAGTCACTATTGCTGCAGGACAGACACCGAATCTGACCTTGAGTATGTTTGAGAGCATACAAACAATGACCGCATACATTGTGCAGGTCAGTCTAGGTGATACGCCTGCAGGCGGTATCGCCTACCAGACCCTGTTTGCAGTTGGTGCTTTATTGTTTGCCATTACCCTGATCATAAACATCTTCTCACAGTGGATTTTGGGCCGCTACAGAGAGGTATATGATTGATGTCACTTATTTCAGAAAGCGACCGTAAAAAGCTCAAGAGCCGCAAACGCAAGGCAGTCATTTTTTCCCGGTTTTGCGCAATAGTAACCTGGTCAAGCGTTTTGCTGTTAGCTGTATTGTTATACCAGGTTGCAGCTGACGGTATTGCCTGGCTGGACTGGCAATTTTTGAGCAGTTTCCCATCCCGTTTTCCGGAACGGGCTGGTATCAAGTCAGCGATAGTGGGTACGCTCTGGCTGATTTCTCTGGTTGCTCTTATTTCGATCCCGGTAGGGGTATCATCTGCACTTTATCTAGAAGAATTTGCCAAGCCAGGTAAATTGAATAAGTTTATCGAAGTCAACATTTCCAATCTCGCAGGCGTGCCATCAATTGTTTATGGCATTCTAGGCTTGGCGTTTTTTGTGAGGTTTTTTGCCCTAGAGCGCTCTTTATTGTCCGGCGCCCTGACCATGAGTTTGTTGATACTTCCAGTGATCATTATTGCCAGCCGCGAAGCGATCCGGACTGTACCGATGAGCATACGTTATGCGGCTTTTTCACTGGGTGCCACCCGCTGGCAGACCACCTGGGCACATGTGTTACCGGCATCATCTCCTGGGATCATGACTGGCGTCATACTCGCTTTATCACGGGCAATAGGAGAAACGGCGCCTTTAATTATGATTGGAGCCCTAACTTTTGTAGCTTTTTTGCCGGCTGGTCCAATGGATTCTTTTACTGCATTGCCCATCCAGATTTATAACTGGATTTCCAGGCCCCAACAGGAATTTCATGAGCTGGCTGCGGCCGGGATATTTGTACTTCTGGTCATTCTTTTGCTATTGAATGCGTCTGCCATTTATATTCGAAATAAAACTGAGAAGAGATTGAAGTAATGTCAGGAGCAGCCACAATAATAGAGAAGCATAATGTGAATAATTCTAGCCAAAAGCTTGCTCAGGATATTGCATTGGAATTACAGGATGTCAGTATTTATTATTCGGAAAACCCTGCTGTAAAAAGGGTTTCTTGTAAATTTCTTCGAAATAAAATCACTTCAATTATTGGGCCTTCTGGCTGTGGTAAGAGTACGCTGCTTCGCTCACTCAATCGAATGAATGACTTTATTGATGGGGTGAAAATAGAAGGAAAAATCAGCTTTGGTGAAGCCAACCTTTATGGGGAAGATGTTGATCCTGTCGAGATCAGGCGCCGTATCGGAATGGTTTTCCAGAAGCCCAATCCTTTTCCAAAGTCTATCTATAACAATATAGCCTGGGGTCCCAGTATTAATGGTTACGAAGGTTCTATGGATGAGCTGGTTGAGCAGTCCTTGAAGCAGGCAGCCTTGTGGGATGAGGTAAAAGATCGATTACACGGCTCGGCATTGAACCTGTCGGGTGGGCAGCAGCAACGTCTATGTATTGCCAGGAGTCTAGCCATGGAGCCGGAAATACTCTTGATGGATGAACCCTGTTCAGCTCTTGACCCTATTTCTACAGCACATATCGAAGATTTGATGTTCGAGTTGAAATCACGTTATACGATTATCATTGTTACGCATAATATGCAGCAGGCTTCCCGTGTTTCTGACTATACGGCATTCATGGAGCTAGGGAAGCTAATTGAATTTGGTGATACTGAAGCTGTTTTTACCAAGCCAAAAGTCAAGAGAACAGAAGAATATGTTACAGGCCGTTTTGGTTGAGTATTAAAGGAAAATTATGTCACTGCATTTACAGCGCGATCTGGAAAACCTGAAAAAAGAAATTCTGAATATTGGCAGTCTGGTCGAAGAAGCTATCAACAATGCTATCAGGGCACTGCGAAATCGGGATGCTAACATAGCCCAGGCCGTCATCGATAAAGAGTATCTTATTGATGAAAAAGAGGTGGATATAGAGGAAGAGTGCCTCAAAATGCTCGCCCTACATCAGCCAGTGGCAACGGATTTACGCTTTATTGTGGTCATACTGAAAGTAAACAATGATCTGGAAAGGATGGGGGACTTCGCAACAAATATTGCGCAGCGTGCCATTTTTTTATCGGGGCAGGATCCATGCCCGGACTTGCTTGAATTTATCGAAGAGTTACCCAACCTGGTTCAGGAAATGGTGCGTGACACCCTGGATGCCCTGGTAAAGATGGATGTCACTTTGGCGCGGAAAGTCATGAAGGCTGATGATGCGGTGGATGATATAAACCGACAAATGTATCTGAAGGTTAATGAGGCCATTAAGAAAGACCCCGAGGTGTCTGAAAGAGCCATCAGTCTCTTGTCTACATCACGTTACCTTGAGCGAGTCGGTGATCTGAGTACCAATATTGCTGAAGATGTGGTTTTCATGGTCGAAGGCAACGTGGTTCGTCACGATTCTGACCTGGAAGTTTAATCGAGAGAAAGAGCCGGCATTATTGACAAGTTAATGAGAATCATTATCATTAATTCTTATTAATCCGGATTTCCCATGCAAATACGTGAATACGCAAAAGGCTATCTGCTAGCGACAAGTATACTCGTCCTGCTGACAGCCTGCTCTTCCTTGAGGCAGGACAGTACTGCTTCCCCAGAAGCTGTCATTTTGACCTACATTGAAATTGCCCAAGCCAGTTACGAGGATTCCCTGATCTCGGCACGCATACTGGAAAATGCCATTGATGCGATGCTGGCCAACCCGAATCGTGCCACTTTGAGCTATGCCCGTAATGCCTGGCTTGCTGCCAGAGTGCCCTATCAGCAGACTGAGGTTTATCGATTCGGTAATGCCGTGGTTGATGAATGGGAAGTCAGGGTTAACTCCTGGCCGCTGGATGAAGGGCTCATCGACTACACTGCAGCCTCTTACGGTGATGAATCTGACAATAATTACTTTTATACGGCCAATATCATAGCCAATGAGCTTATCGATATCGGGGGAATCAGTGTTGATGCAGCGCAGATTTCCCCACAGTTGCTGGCTGAAACCCTGCATCAGATTGACGGTGTAGAGTCCAACGTGGCTACTGGCTACCATGTGATTGAGTTTTTACTGTGGGGGCAGGATCTCAACGGTACCAATCCGGGCGCTGGTAACCGCCCAGCTACGGATTATTCACTGGAGAACTGTACTAATGACCATTGTGAGCGTCGCAGGGACTACCTTAAGGCTGCAATCAGTCTGCTGGTGGCTGATCTGGAAGAAATGGTCTTCAACTGGCAGCTAAATGGTGCGGCCTATCAGGATTTGCTCAGGAAAGGTCCCCAGGGTGGCCTGGCGACCATCTTGACCGGCATGGGCAGCCTGGCATATGGTGAACTGGCTGGTGAACGTATCAGACTTGGTCTTTTGCTGAATGATCCGGAAGAGGAGTCTGATTGTTTTTCCGATAACACTCATAATTCTCATTACTATGATGCACTGGGGATCAAGAATGTGTATCTGGGAGAATATGAACGCATCGACGGCTCATTGGTCAGTGGGGCTTCCCTAGAGGACCTCCTTGAGCTGGAGTCACCGGCGGTTGCGGCTGAAATGAGAGCTAGGCTGGAGAGCACCGAGTTGGCAATGAATGATTTGCTGGCCGAGGCACGTCATGGCAACACCTTTGATGTCCTCATTGCCAGTAATAATCAGGCAGGGGAGGCGATTATTTCCAATATCGTCGATGCGCTGATGGAAGAGACCCGAACGATTGAAAATATCATTCTTGAGTTGAATCTACAGAATGTCAGTATTGAAGGTTCTACCAGTTTAAGTCCGCTGTAAGCCTTGCCGTTTCCATACATTAATTAATCACTGCAGGCACACAGATGAAAAGTCAGCTTGGTTTATTATTGCTTTGCAGTCTTGGGGCGCAAAGCCTGAGTGCCCAGGTTAACCCCTTGTCGATTTCCGAACAAGGCCTGGATTATCTAGCAGGGCAGGCGATATTCAATAAAACCTGGGTCAGTTCCCCGTCTTCAACCCGGGCCAGTGACGGGCTGGGTCCTTTGTACAATGCACGCTCCTGTGCCCAGTGCCATCTAAATGCCGGCAAAGGCACAGTGGAAGACTCGCTGGTCATTCGTATCAATGATCCTGATTATGGCCGGCAGTTGCAACCAAGAGCGGTGCCCGGACTGCCGGCTGAGACGCAGATTCTAGTTGACTACAGCGAATCGCTCACAAGTTTTTCTGACGGGACACAGGTTCAATTGCTCCAGCCAAGCTATCAGTTTCCTGCGCTTGAAAGCGAATTACCATTCTCGGCCCGAGTGGCACCTTCTCTAGTAGGTATAGGCATCATTGATAACATTCCTTACTTTTATATTCTCGCTGGAGCCGATCCCAATGATAGTGAAATAGACGGTATGTCAGG
>JAYQVM010000101.1:0-3809 GCA_038148435.1 Gammaproteobacteria bacterium
CACCCCGACTGAATAGCAGTGCCTGTTCAGCCTGATCGGCAGACATGTATTGCTGTAGGTAAGTGAGTGACTCATTCTTTGTTGGTAAAAAAAACTTTATACCCTGACAACGGCTACGAATAGTCGCCAACAGTGTACTCGGTTGGTGGCATATCAGAAAAATCAGAGTGCCCTTTGCCGGCTCTTCCAGATTTTTCAATAAGGCATTAGCAGCATTGATATTCAAATGCTCCGCTGGCTCTATAAGTAAAATTTTGTGCTTACCAAGCATGGGGGTATTGCCGATGAATGACTGGCTATCACGAATCTGTTCTATCTTGATTTGAGTGGCATCCTCTTCACGTCTCAAGTGAAGAAAATCCGGATGTGTCCCTGCCTGAAACAAGCGACAGCCCTGACAACTGCCGCAAGCATTCTCCGAGCTCGCATTCTGACAAAACAGCAGCTCAGCAAAGTCCATGAGTGCACTGTATTTTCCTAGACCAGGTGCTCCATGGAAGAGGTAGGCATGTCCCAACCTCTCTTCAGTGAGTAGCATTGACAGCAGCTGTACCAGAGAATGGTTCCAGGGCAGATGGGCATCTTGCCTCATAGCTTCAGCCCCAGCCTACTGTTGACGGCCCGACGGATGGCAGCCTGCACATTCTCTATACTGTCATCCGTATTAATAACGACATGCGTGTCCGGAGAAGCCGCAGCCAACTGCAGAAAACCCTGCCGCACTTTCTGCTGGTAGGCCAGTCCCTTTTGTTCAAACCTATCCTCAGCATCGCCTCTTGATGCTGCTCTTGCCAGGGAAATTTCTGGATCCAGATCGAGTATCAGGGTCAGCGCCGGGGTAAAGCTGCCAACAACAATCTGGTGTATCTGCTCAACCACCTCCAGACCCAAGCCCCCGGCAATGCCCTGGAAAGCCCGTGAAGAATCCGCAAACCGGTCGGAAATAACCCAGCTGCCCTTAGTAAGCATGGGCAAGATGGTTTGCTGAAGATGTGAGCGGCGAGCAGCATAGATGAGCAGAAGCTCACTGATATCATCCCAGCGATCTACCTCACCTTCCACAATCAATTTCCTGATTAATTCGGCTGAGGGTGAGCCTCCTGGCTCGCGCGTCAAATAGACCGGGTAGCCGGCTTCACGCATGCCTGCTTCCAGCGCCCTGCTCTACACGCCCTTACCTGCCCCATCAACCCCTTCTATAACAATCAATCCTGCTTCGTTCATTATTCCCCAATAGGCAGCTGATAACGGGCGACAGCTGCATTATGCTCTTCCAGCGTGGTGGAGAAATAATGACTTCCATCACCCTTGGCCACAAAATACAGATAGCCTGTCACATCAGGATTCAGTGCCGCTGCAATAGCGTCGCGTCCGGGTAAAGCTATCGGCGTCGGCGGCAGACCTTCAATCCGGTATGTATTATAGGGCGTCATCTCCTGTAAATTTTCACGTGTTAAATCTCCGGTATAGCGATCGCTCAAGCCATAAATGACGGTGGGGTCTGTCTGGAGCCTCATCTTATTCTGTAATCTGTTGACGAATACACCGGCAATAAGCGAACGCTCATCAGCCCGTCCGGTTTCTTTTTCAACGATAGAAGCTAGTATCAATGCCTCATAAACTGTATCAAAAGGCAAACCCACAGCGCGGTTTTGCCACTCTTCCTCCAGCACAGACTGCATCAAAGCCGCCCCACGCTCGAGCAATTCTCTATCGCTAATGCCATTGTTGAAGTTATAGGTATCAGGAAAAAATAGTCCTTCCGGATAAAAGTCTGTGGCAAAAACTGAATGCAGCTCTTCTTTGTTTTGAAGATTAATGGTCGATACTATATTAGGGTGCTCCTGCAATTGTCGAAGAGCCTGCTCCAGTGTCCAGCCTTCTGGAATGCTGATCTGCTGGTAATAAATATCTCCATTGACCATATTTTCCAGCAGGTCCAGTGCATTCATACTGGCATCAAGCACATATTCTCCTGCCTGAACCAGCTCGGCCTTGCCACTGAGCCGAGCAAACAAACGAAAATCAAAACTACTACCGATTATCCCCGCTGTTTCCAACTGCTCACTCAAACGTACAAATGGCTGACCACTGCCTACACTGAATAAAAATGGACTCTCTGCTACATCAGGGATTTGCAATGAAGTATTAAGATGCTGATAGAAAAATATAGCTCGTACTATGACACAAGCAAAAATCAGGTATGCCCAGAATACCAGCTGCTTTTGCCAGTGCTTTTTTTTAAGTAGACCCATCATTCATTACTTGAGCATTACATAAAATCTTTGCTTGTAGCTACTGGATTAACGAAAAAAACGGTACAGCTTAAAGACGTAGCTTACAAAGCAAATTCCAGATTAACTATGACACAGAAAAACTGTATTTGCCTACATCAAAACTAGTATTTTGCTCCGGTATGCCCGTATAAAATAAGAGCCATGATCCTTTGACTATCTGATACAGCTTATGCCCTTGTTCTATAGGGCGCAAACAATCTTGCTATCTAAATAAACAGCGCCAAATTTAACGAGAATTATACCCGAGAGAAAATTAGAGTGCCGTTAGTTCCGCCGAAGCCAAATGAATTACTCATGACTGCATTGGTTTTAATGTCTTTAGCGAAATGGGGAACATAATCCAGATCACATCCTTCGCCCAGATTATCAAGATTAATGGTTGGTGGGGCCACTTGGTTATGCAAGCTTAATACGCTAAATATGGCTTCAACAGCTCCTGCCGCACCCAGTAGGTGGCCAACCATCGACTTGGTCGAGCTGACCGATAATTTTTTGGCTGCAGCACCAAAAACTTTATGAATAGCCTGGGTTTCTGCCAGATCACCAGCCGGTGTTGACGTACCATGGGCATTTATATAGCCAAGCTCATCGCTATTCAGTCGGGCATCCCTTAATGCATTTTGCATACAGCTTGCCGCACCAGCTCCATCTTCACTGGGCGAGGTAATATGAAAAGCATCTCCTCCAAGACCGAAACCTCTTAGCTCTGCATAAATGTTAGCACCGCGTTTTTTAGCCGCTTCATATTCTTCCAGCACAATGACTCCGCTGCCGTCGCCGAGTACAAATCCATCACGATCCCGATCCCAGGGGCGGCTGGCTTTTTCCGGTATATCATTAAGGGTGGAAAGTGCGCGTGCGGCACCAAAACCTCCAATTCCTACTGGAGAAGATGCCATTTCAGCCCCCCCGCATAGCATTGCATCGGCATCATCGTAGGCAATCAGGCGAGCCGCCAGGCCAATACTATGAGTACCAGTGCTACAGGCAGTAGAAATAGCCAGGTTTGGGCCCTGGAAATTGTAATGTATGGAAAGATTACCCGAGATCATATTTATGATTGATCCGGGAACGAAGAAAGGTGAAATCTTGCGTGGTCCTGAGCTATCGATGGTTCGTACCACCGCTTCAATATTAGTAATACCCCCGATACCCGAACCAACTAAGACACCAACCCTGGTAGGATCGTATACTGCCTGATCTAGGCCTGCATCTTGAACCGCCTGTATACCGGCAGCCATTCCATATTGCTGGAAAACATCCATTCGACGGGCTTCTTTAAGCGGCAGATATTGCGTTACGTCAAAGTCCTTCACGCAACCGGCGAAATGCGTACTGTAAGCGCTGACATCGAAGTGTGTGATATTGGCAATACCACTTTTTCCGGCTAGCAAGCTTGACCAGGTATCTTTTACGTTATTGCCGATAGAAGTCAGCAGACCCAGACCGGTTACGACGACTCTTCTTCGATCCAAAATATCTCATCGTTTAGAAGACTCCTAAAAATAAAAA
>JAYQVM010000101.1:3819-6171 GCA_038148435.1 Gammaproteobacteria bacterium
ACGCCCTCGCCCGTGTACGACAACGCCTCAGCGCCCCAACACATCGCCTCGTTTAACGGACGCCTAAAATAAAAAAGCTACTCCTGGAAACACCAAGGGTAGCCTTTTATAGAATGAATTCTTTGTTTAGAGATTAGCGTTGATGTAATCAATAGCCAGTTGAACCGTGGTTATTTTCTCAGCTTCCTCATCAGGAATTTCTGTCTCAAACTCTTCTTCTAAAGCCATGACCAATTCCACAGTATCAAGAGAGTCTGCACCCAAATCTTCAACAAAAGAGGCTTCACTTTTGACTTCATCCTCTTTTACTCCGAGTTGTTCAGAAACTATTTTCTTTACTCGTTCTTCAACACTACTCATATTTAATACACTCCTGATAATAGTTCTTCTAACTTACGATGATAATTTAATTTGATATTTTTCTTGTATAATAATGATTATTTTCTATGCAGTTTATCAGCGCTTTAGATTAAAGATCCACATTTTATCTTTTTTTCACTGAATTGTAATCTGAAACTGGTATTTTCCGGCTCAGCCCATGTACATACCGCCATTAATATGCAAAGTCTCACCTGTGATATAGCCTGCTTCATCCGAAGCCAGAAATCCCACCGCAGCCGCAACTTCTTCTGGTTCGCCGTAACGTCCAAGCGGGATTTTGCCCAGCAATAGCTGAGTGTGTTCCTCGCTGATTTCCTTGGTCATGTCCGTGTCGATAAAACCCGGTGCAATACAATTGACCGTAATACCTCGAGACCCCAGCTCTATAGCTAATGCACGTGAAAAACCCTCGATACCTGCCTTGGATGCAGCATAGTTGGTCTGCCCTATATTTCCGCTGGAACCAACCACTGAACTGATACTGATAATGCGCCCCCAGCGAGCCTTGGTCATCCCACGAACCAGCGCTTTAGAAATTCGGAAAATTGCACTGAGATTGGTATCGATGACTTCCTGCCATTCTTTCTCTTTCATCCTCATTAGAATATTGTCGCGGGTAACTCCGGCATTGTTCACCAGAATCTGAGGAGCCTCGAAGTCTTGCTGAATTTGCTCGCAAAACTGTTGGATAGATTCATCATCCGTCACATTCAGGCAATAGCCCTTACCACTAATGCCTGCCTCAGCCAGATAGGCGGAGATTTTTTCGGCACCAGCTAATGTGGTTGCCGTACCCAATACGGCACAGCCATTTTGCTGACCCAGCTGCATAGCTATGGCCCTGCCAATGCCTCGACTTGCTCCTGTCACTACTGCTGTCTTATCACTCATATTTTTTCCTGTCTTAGGAGTTAGCCACCGCTGCCAGTGCAGCTTCAAGTGCAGCCTTGTTTTCAGTGGCTTGTGCATTCATATCAGGGCTGATTCGCTTGTTTAGGCCACACAGAACCTTGCCTGGGCCGCATTCAATCACAGTTTGTATGCCCTGCTCGGAAAAATACCGAATACTCTCCACCCAGGGTACCGGACTGTAAATCTGCTTGACTAGATTGTCACGGATTGCTGCAGTATTTTCACTGCTAAGGGATAACTGATAGTTTTGCAGAACCGGGACAGCCGGGACAGATATCTCAACCTGGCTAAGCACCTCGGCAAAACGCTCTGCAGCCGGCAGCATCAATGATGAATGGAAAGGTGCGCTAACCGAAAGCGGCAAGGCTCGCTTGGCACCACTTGCCTTACAGGCCTCAATGGCCCGATCGACAGCTGCCTTGTGTCCAGCGATCACAACTTGTCCGGGTGAATTGAAATTTACTGCATCCACCGTTTCAGAGCCTGCTGCCTGTTCACAGGCAGCCTGGACCTCGGCATCCTCCAGGCCAACAATGGCCGCCATGGCCCCCACGCCTACCGGTACTGCAGATTGCATGAATTCTCCACGCTTGCGTACCAGTGCAACGGCATCGCTGAATTGCAAGGCGCCACTGCACACCAGCGCTGAATACTCTCCCAAACTATGGCCCGCCATGATGGATGGCATAACACCACCCAATTCCTGCCACAAGCGACATAGTGCAACAGAGGCTGTCAGAATTGCTGGTTGGGTGATATGTGTCAGGCTAAGCTGATTGTCAGGATCCTGCTGGCTTAAAGACCAGAGATCATATCCAAGCACATCAGATGCCTGACTGAAGGTCTGCCGGATCACGGCATGCGCTTCGGCCAGTTCGGCCAGCATGCCTTCTTTTTGAGATCCCTGCCCTGGAAAAATAAAACCTAAATCTTGCTGCATTCAAGCTACCCTTCTTGGCGTCTCATGATGATCAATTTTATTGGAAAAACCTAAAAAGCAAAAAGCAGCTATTCAAGCTGCTTTTTTACGTGTCAGGACGTTAATCCTAAGTTTAGTCG
>JAYQVM010000102.1:0-6133 GCA_038148435.1 Gammaproteobacteria bacterium
AATCTCTTTTTTTCCATGAGCGGCAGAAACGAAGCCGGCTTCAAAGGCTGAAGGAGCAAGATAGATTCCCTGCTCCAGCATGCGGTGAAAATATACTTTGAAGCGCTCAATGTCGCAGGCCATGACCTTAGAAAAGCTGTTAATTTTCTGTTCTTCACTGAAGAAGCAGCCAAACATGGAGCCAACCTGATTGGTGCTAAAGGCAATGCCGGCATTATCGGCACGCTCCTTCAAACCGCTCAGCAGCTCACTTGTTTTCTGAGTTAGATGTTCATAAAAGCCAGGACGGGAAATTTCCTCTAGCATGGCCAGCCCGGCACTAACGGCCAGTGGGTTTCCAGAGAGAGTCCCAGCCTGATAAACAGGACCATTCGGTGCCAACATGCTCATGTGTTCCTGTTTTCCACCAAAGGCCCCAACTGGCAGGCCACCACCAATGACTTTACCTAGCGTAGTCAGATCTGGATCAATACCATAGACGCTTTGAGCACCGCCTGCTGCTACACGAAAGCCGGTCATGACTTCATCAAAGATGAGTAAGCTGCCGTAATCGCTGCATAATTGACGTAATGTTTGTAAAAAACCATCCTGCGGCGGTACGCAATTCATATTGCCAGCGACAGGTTCCACGATGATACAGGCAATTTGCTCGCCGGCTTGCTGGAACAGTTCTTTGATTGTTTCACTATCATTGTAAGGCATTATGTAGGTCTGCTCCGCAGTGCTTGCAGGAATACCTGCAGAATCGGGCGAGCCCATAGTCAAGGCACCAGAGCCAGCCTTGACCAGTAAGGCATCGACATGCCCGTGATAACAGCCTTCAAATTTGACAATCTTGTCACGGCCGGTAATGCCGCGAGCTAATCGGATAGCACTCATTGTTGCCTCCGTGCCGGAATTCACCAGTCGGACACTTTCAATCGAGGGAACGAGTTCGCAAATGCGGTTAGCCAACTGAACTTCCTTGCTGGTTGGAGCCCCGAAGGTCAGACCCAGCTCAAGCTGTTCTTTTAGGGCTCTAATTACCCGGGGGTGACGATGTCCCAGAATCAATGGTCCCCAGGAGCCGATATAATCGACATAGGCATTATCATCCTCATCATAAATGTAAGCACCTTCACCTCTGACGAAGAAAACAGGATCACCCCCAACCCCTTTAAAGGCTCTTACCGGTGAATTAACACCGCCTGGGATGTGTTCTTTTGCCAATGCAAACAAAGCTGCAGAGCGGGTAAGATTCAGTGCATCAGACATAGACATTCCTAAAAAGGTTTTAAGACAACAAGGATAATGATGGCTAGTAAGAGAATAACTGGCGCTTCATTGAAAATTCGATAAAAACGGTGAGAATGTGTGTTGCGGTCATCTCGGAACGCCAGCAGATAACGCCAGCAGAGTGCATGAAAAACCAGCAGTAAGAATACACAGGAAAGCTTAGCATGGAACCAGCCGGACTGCATATAAAAGGCGGCATTAGTGGCTATTAAGCCTGAACCGAACGCAATGGTCAGGACTGCAGATGGGGTCATGATTCCCCAGAATAATTTTCTCTCCATAATCTTAAAACACCGTTGGCTGGTTTCATCATCAGACATGGCGTGATAAACAAAGAGCCTGGGCAAATAAAAGATACCGGAAAACCAGCAGATAAGGGCGAACAGATGTAGTGCTTTTAACCAGAGATACAACATAAAGATAATTACTCCTGAATGGCTGAGCAATAATAGCATCTTTCAAGAAATGGCTGCCATCAGCGAGCGATTCTAGGATCATTGAATCTTTACTTTCGATAGAATGCAAAGATTTAACAGATAGAAATGATTCTGGGAATTGATTGCTTTTATTGAGATACCTGGTAGATGTAGGCATAGTTATATTTTGCTTCTTGCATGATTTAGAGTGATTCCTGCAAGGTTGCTCGATCAGAAACAACAACCACAGGATGATGAAAAGCCGCCACCTCATCTTTGCTCTTTGAAAAGTTTGGAATATCCCTGCTCAGGGTAAAGCGAGAAAAAAAGACGGCCAAGTCTACGATTATCCTGAAAAAAAACTCTAGCCTTCAAGGCGAATTTTAGTGTTATCTCGGGCGAATTGGCGATGAAAGTTGCTATTGGTTCACAAAGTGGCCTACTCCTGAAGTGTGGGGTAGGGCGTGAGTTATGTTAAGATTCGTCGCTTTTTCGGAGCTAGAATCTTATTATAGCAGCTTGACTGAAAATTGAGTGTAAACAAGAGGTTTTATAAATGGACGTTGCTGTTGTTGGGGCGACCGGATATACGGGAGTTGAACTCCTTAGAATTCTGGTTAAGCATCCGCAAGTCAATATTAAAGTTGTCACTTCTCGAGCAGAAGCTGGACTCTCTGTTAACTCGGTTTTCCAAAATTTGCGTCAGCATCTCAATCTGAATTTTAGCGAGCCAAATATCGAAACACTGGCCGAGTGTGAGTTGGTTTTTTTTGCAACGCCAAACGGTACCGCAATGACAATGGTGCCTGAACTTCTTCGAAAGGGTGTTAAGGTTATTGACCTCTCGGCTGATTTTCGCATTCGGGATGCACAGTTATGGTCGCATTGGTATGGCATGCAGCATGCTTGTGAAGACTTACTCGCTAAAGCTGTTTATGGTTTGCCGGAGGTTAATCGTGAGCAAATAAAAACTGCCTCGCTGGTTGCCAACCCGGGTTGTTACCCGACCGCTGTTCAGTTGGGTTTCATCCCGCTTTTAAAATATAAGCTCATTGATCCGCAGTCTTTGATTGCTGATGTTAAATCAGGGGTAAGTGGTGCAGGCCGAAAAGCAGCGTTGGGTACTTTATTATGTGAAGTCAGTGAAAGCATGAAAGCCTATGCTATTCAGGGGCATCGCCATCATCCTGAAATTGTCCAAGGTTTGAATGAACACAGTAATCAGCCAGTCAACTTGACATTCATGCCTCATCTTGCACCCATGATTAGGGGAATTCAGGCAACTCTTTATGCAAATCTGTTATCTGAAGGAACAGATATTCAAGAACTTTACGAAGATTATTACAAAGACGAGGCCTTTGTTGATGTTTTGGAGCCGGGTTTGAGCCCTGAAACGCGGGCCGTTCGTGGTAGCAATATGTGCCATATTGCAATTAGCAGACCTGTAGACAGTAACAAAATTGTGATTCTCGTAGCGGAAGATAACCTGGTGAAAGGTGCTGCTGGGCAGGCGGTGCAGAATATGAATATTATGTTTGCTTACCCGGAGACGACCGGTCTAGATATGATAACAGTTTTACCTTAATTCTATTGCGAAGAAAATAATTGAGATGTCAGCAGTTAAAGGCAGTTAAAGGCAGTTAAGGCCAGATTGATTGGTAATGTATATTAAAATCTGATTGAAATGGTAATGGGTTTTAAAGTTAAAATTAGCCTGCAACATCTTACAGCCTAAGAACTCTAACCAATAAAGTTGGAAAAGCTAACTATAGTTGAAAACGCTCAAAGTTCCCCGCTTCTATAAACAGCTGTTAAAGTCCCACGATAATACTTTACTAAATTACTAAGGTATTTCATAATACAGTTGCTTAAAAATTACATATAATTACAAATATGTCTGCTGTTCAAACCCATGATGCAGCGCCAATGGCTCTTACAGAAGGCGCAGCAAATAAAGTCATAAGCCTGATTTCCGAAGAGGGTAACCCTGAACTCAAGTTAAGGGTTTTTGTAACTGGTGGAGGTTGCTCGGGCTTTCAGTATGGTTTTTCCTTTGATGAAGCTGTCAATGACGATGATACGGTAGTAGAGCGTCATGGAGCTAAGTTACTGGTTGACCCTTTGAGTTTTCAGTATCTGGCAGGTTCGCAAATTGATTACAGTGAAGGTCTTGAGGGTTCGAGGTTTATCGTTAAAAATCCATTGGCTACGACTACCTGTGGTTGCGGTATGAGTTTCTCGATTTAACTGCTGCGCTCACTAATTCGTCTTTGTGAGCACAAGTAGCTCGTAATTTGTAGAAGTGTATCCTTATTCACCGTAGTAAATACCACCGAGGATTGCTGGACGTGAAGCTCCGGTGACCTTTCTGAAGTCAAGGACGGCCTGATCAAGAGTCTGCTTGGCAAACCAGGCAAAGGCAAGTGCTTCTAGAGCATTGCTGTTTACGCCGAAATCGTCACTGGTGCCTAGTATGAATCCGGGCAAGTCTTCATGCAGTTTCTGCATTAGAAAAGTGTTACTGGCACCTCCGCCACAGGCGATAACTTCACCTGTATCGACTAATTCCCTGATCGCCATGCTAATGGATTTGCTGCTCAGGCTAACTAGTGTTGCCTGTATGTCCTGCGCAGAAATTTCCTTGCCAAAATCTTCTAGGTATTTCCTGAGCCAGTTTAGATTGAAATATTCTCGACCGGTGCTTTTAGGTGGGGGTTTGGAAAAGTAGGGATCCTCAAGCAGGAAGGATAGTAAATGAGGCTGGCAATCTCCGCTAGCGGCCCAGGCTCCCTGGTCATCATAGGGTATTTTTTTCTGAGCTTGTATCCAGCTGTCGAGAAGAATATTACCGGGACCAGTATCAAAGCCTATAATTTTTTGCTCGTTTTTTCGCATGATGGTGATATTGGCCATACCACCGATATTCAGAATGATCCGGTTCTTTTGCGTGTTGCCAAAAAGGTGCTGATGAAAAACCGGCAATAAAGGGGCTCCTTGGCCACCCATTGCGATATCCTTACGTCTGAAGTCGGCAACGGTAGTGATACCCGTACTCGCACTAATTCGATTAGGATCAGCAATCTGCATTGAAAAGGCATATTCTCCCTGGCCAGGAGGTTGATGATATATGGTCTGTCCATGGGAACCTATGGCCCGAATTTGATGTGCAGCTATATGGTTTTTTTCGAGAATAGCGCTGGCAGCACTGGCAAAGATTTCAGCCATGGCGCTGTCGGTTTCTCCTAGTAAACGCAGCGAAACTTTTGGCTCGTTACAAAGGTTTTGCAGATTAATTTTTAGCTTGGTGGGAATTTCAACATTGATAAAATCCAACAGATAATTTTGAGGCTTATTGTTCAGGTCCACTAAGGCGCAGTCTATAGCATCCATACTGGTGCCCGACATCAGCCCTATAAAAAGCTCGGAACTCATTCCGTGGAATCGATAATGCTGTTTTGAACTAGGATCTGATTGCTGGAGGTGTGGGTGTTTAGCTGTACCATCAGTGTTTGCGAATGTTGCCTGAATCGGTCGATTTCTTCAGGTGGGACTGATTCCACTTTTGGCAGCATGTCGTGCACAGTGCGCGGGTTTCGATGTGTTCCATCGACAAGGAATTCATAGTGCAAGTGTGGCCCAGTTGCTCCACCGGTCATTCCGACATAACCGATAATATCACCCTGTTTGACACGAGAGCCCACTCTGGCGCTACGTGAAAAAGAGGACAAGTGTGCATACTTGGTTTCAAAACGTTCGCCATGCTGGATAGTGACCAAATTTCCAAAAGAGCCGTTTCTTGATGCCCAGGTAATACGCCCATCGCCAGAAGCAACGACCGGTGTACCAGTAGGGGCTGCATAATCAGTACCCTTGTGGGCACGAATGGTGTTCAGAATAGGGTGACGTCTCGAAAGTGTGAAGTTGGAACTGATACGGGTGAAATCGACCGGGTTACGCAGGAAAGCCTTGCGCATGCTCTCACCCTGAGGGTTATAGTAATCCACCTCGCCATTTAGATTGACATAGCGAATGGCTGTATATGTTTCCCCTTGGTTGGTGTACTGGGCAAGTCGGATAGTTCCGTTACCAATAAATTCACCATCTATAAACTGTTCTTCATAGAGCACATTGAAATTATCGCCAACCCGGGTGTCCATTAGAAAATCGATGACCCCGCCGAAAATGCCGGCAATTTCCATGGTAATGCCAGCTGAAATACCACCTCGCTGAGCTGCCAGAAACAGGGAGTCATTAATGCTGGCTTCTTTGATAGACGCGTCTAGCAGATCGAGCTGAGACTGCTCAAATTCGTTATAACCGGCATTATTCAGATTCGCTTTCAATTCAGCTTCAGCAATCTTGAGTTCGCTTAGTGCTTCTTGATGAGTATCGTGCAGAATTTGCAGCTGCGCGGAGAAATCTTCCCGAATAGCCTGCAACGC
>JAYQVM010000103.1:0-6025 GCA_038148435.1 Gammaproteobacteria bacterium
AACATCCTCCATCAGGGGTATACGGTCAAAATAGCCGACATCTTCAAAGCTTCGTTTTTTTACAAAGATAGCCTGATCACCGGTAACAATACCGCTAAGTGCACTACGCCAGTTAACCGAATTTTCTATTATGCGGTAAATCAATTTTTCATTATTAAGACGAATATCAAAACGTCCCCAGTGCTGCGTCTCGGACTGTAACGCACTCATGATAAGGCGATCTGCCATCGGTGGCAGCTGAGTATCGGCATGCAGAAATAACAGTATGGAATTTTTGGCTACGTCGGCGCCTTGATTCATCTGGTGCGCACGCCCTTTAACCGTCTGCATCAAACGATCAACATACGGCCTGGCGATACTAAGCGTTCGATCATAACTGCCTCCGTCGACCAAAATAATTTCATGGCCACGCTGCCGAAATGTCTGTAAAGCTGGCAACACTCTAGATAGGCTTCCCTCTTCATTTAGCGTAGGAATAATTACACTGATCTTGGCTGTAACTGACTGCACCGGCCTAACCGCTTAGCGCACCACCACAGCTACTGCCCTGGCCTGCCGCACATCCATAGCAGTGCTCTCCGATGGCAATAGGCTTGTATTTCAGATCCTGCTTCAAAATATCTCGCAGATGAGGGCGTGCCTTACTGGTGGCTATTAAGGGCATATCGAGCATCTGATTGAAATCACAGTCATAGACATAACCTCGGTAATCAATACTGATCAGACTTTTGCACATAACAGTATCTAGATTAGCTTCTGAGTAACTGTCTTTAAGAATGCCCATGTATTGCTCATAGAGACCTTTGGCTAATAACCAGCCTCCAAATCGGCTGATGGGCATATTGGTGATGGTAAAGAGCTGATTGAAGTTGATGTCATAATTTTCTTTCAGTATCCGCTTGTAATCGGCTTCAAGCGCAATCTGAGATGGAGGCAGGTTGAGGTTTTGCGGGTTATAAACAAGATTTAGGTTCAGCTCCCTATCAATGCCGTATCCCAATGCATTAAGTTTTTGAAGGGCCTCTATGCTACCTTCAAAGATCCCTTTCCCCCGCTGTTTTTCGACATTTTCCTCAGAATAACAGGGTAACGATGCTGTGATGCCGACCCTGTTGGCAGCCAAAAATTCTGCCATATCCTCATAACCAGATTCCAGAAGCACCATCAGATTACAGCGATCTATCACCTCAACACCTAAAGCACTGGCACGCTCTACCAGATAACGAAAATGCGGATTCATTTCCGGAGCGCCACCGGTCAGATCCAGCGTTCGCACCTTGAGTTGCCGTATAGCCTCAAGCAGCAGGTCAACCACATCCAGACTCATGATTTCAGTCCGTGTCGGTCCGGCATTTACATGACAATGAGTGCAGCTCAGATTACACAAATAGCCAAGATTTACCTGCAATGTCTGCAAGGAATCGCGGTAAATTGGCGGAAAGTCTGTTTCCAGTAATAAGGGTTTGGTATCAAGCATACGTAATTGTTTTCCCTTGGTTGGGATGATTCTATGCAATGCCAGATACATTAGCAAAGCAGCTTTTTAGCTTTCGTATGACAGAAACGTTAAAATAGAGTATTAATCAACCGCAGCTTTACAGATGTCCGCTATTCACCATTTAGGAACACTTGATGCGCTGCACTTTGATAACAGTTTTATCAAGGCGCTGCCTGGCGATCCAATTTTGAATACCAATAGCCGTCCCGTTAATGCTGCCTGTTTTTCTCGGGTCGACCCCCTGCCATTTCCTGGCGCTAAACTCTTGATCTACTCACGAGAAATGGCTACCTCCCTTGGCCTCAGTTCGCTGGAATGTGAAACAGAGCACTTTAGTGAAATTTTTAGTGGTACTAACCAGTTAGATGGCATGCAACCCTACTCCAGCTGTTATGGCGGCCATCAATTTGGCAACTGGGCCGGTCAGTTGGGAGATGGCCGTGCCATTAATCTCGGTGAGGTTATTGGTAAAAGAAACCTGCGCTGGACCTTACAATTAAAAGGGTCGGGCCCAACCCCGTATTCCCGTAATGCTGATGGTTTAGCTGTATTGCGCTCATCTATCCGTGAATTTTTATGCAGTGAAGCCATGTATCACCTGCGTGTTCCTACCACCCGCGCCCTGTCACTCTTGAGCACCGGAACACTGGTTGAACGCGACATGTTTTATAACGGTAATGCCCGCATGGAACCAGGTGCCATTGTATGTAGAGCCGCTCCCAATTTTATTCGCTTTGGCAACTTTGAACTTTTCATGTCTCGTAATCAGATTGACATCCTGCAACAACTTACCGATTACACCATAGAGTATTTTTTCCCTCACCTGGGTCAACCCAATAAAGATGTGTATCTGCAATGGTTTAACGAAGTCTGCCGCCTGACAACACGGCTCGTCACGGAATGGATGCGTGTTGGTTTTGTTCACGGCGTCATGAATACTGATAATATGTCAATTATGGGGCTGACGATTGATTATGGCCCTTATGGCTGGCTGGAAAACTATGACCCTAACTGGACACCAAACACCACCGATGCCCAGGGTCACCGATATGCTTTTGGTAAACAGGCGGCCATAGCCCAGTGGAACCTGGAACGCTTGGCTAATGCGATTTATCCCCTGGTTGAAGATATTCCGGCACTGGAACAGGCCCTGTCACTAAACAATCAAACTTACCAGATCGCCTGGCGGGACATGATGACCAGCAAACTGGGCCTGCTGGCATTCGATCATGACAAGGATGAAATCCTATTTCAGGATCTGATGCGCAATCTGAAAAATATCGAAAGTGATATGACACTGTTTTTCCGCAAACTA
Source organism: Gammaproteobacteria bacterium (assembly GCA_038148435.1). Classification (GTDB taxonomy): domain Bacteria; phylum Pseudomonadota; class Gammaproteobacteria; order Pseudomonadales; family Pseudohongiellaceae; genus UBA5109. The sequence goes on from JAYQVM010000103.1 coordinate 2,814, forward strand.
GGCGATCTGGATATTAATCTCTCTACTAATGATTCACTGAGATACTTTTTAATACTTTTGGCAGAAACCAGCTATCAGGAAACGATTGCAGACAATGATTTGGCTGAATTCCGTGACTGGTTTTTACGTTACCGAGAACGCAGCATGCGAGACCCCCGTCCTTGCGAAGGAAGACGAAAACAGATGCATGCGGTCAACCCCCTTTACGTATTAAGAAACTATTTATCTCAGCAAGCCATAGATGCTTCTGAGGAAGGCGACTATTCACTCCTGCATGAATTGCATGATGTGTTAAAGAATCCCTATACTGAACAGGAAGGTAAGGAGCGATTTGCGCAAAAACGCCCCGACTGGGCACTTAATAAAGCCGGCTGTTCCATGCTGTCCTGCAGCTCCTGATAAGAGTCATCAATAAAAAAGGGTGCCATATGGCACCCTTTTTTATTGATGACTCTTATAATTACTAGATTTTTTTAATTTTGGTTAAAACTTACCACCTAGGAGCTATGGCTCCCGGTTTAGGTGGCCAGGTTTCACAGGGCGTGGGGTTCCAATTGGAGTCATCCTGCTCGCGGCGAAAATGGCTTGTTGTGATATAAGGCTGCATCAGGTACAGCGGGTCATCGACCATCGTAGTCACCACAAACCAATCATCTCCATTCGGCGCAGTAAAGGTATCGTAATACTCAGTCAAAATAGCATCTTCGCTGTAGGGAGCACCGTTGGGCCGCAAATAACCAGGAGTCATACGAGTAGTGATGACTTTCAGGTTTCCTCCCGGCGGCCCATCCGAACCGGGTCGGTAAAACATGCGTGCCCTATTGATCATGATATTTTCCCAGACAGCCACGCTGTATCCCTGCCAGCTTCTTTCTTGATTAGAACTTTCTAACATCATGCTCAGCATGGGGCGATGCCCCTGTCTGGAAAAATTGAAACGACGGGTTTGAGTACCGGCATCACTATCAATTCGTAGGGTATAGTCGTCTTCCCAGCTTATTTGCAAGCGGGTCGGTACGCGCATGATCCGGGCTGCGCCAAAGGCCCTGCATTGCAGGCCGGCAGCATTGTCCGCATTCAGGTCCCAGCCATTGGCCACCTCAATGCCCAGATCGTTGAGCGGCACACTCATGTAATCTCCCGGTGCCGGTGTCAGCATACGATAGGCCCAGTCTTCAGTGACCACTGAAACCCAGAAACCGGTCAGATCAATCGGAGCCTCCAACCTTCCCGGATCAGCCGGTGGTGGCGGACCATCGAGAAAAAGAGTCTGTGAATATGCATCCAAGCTCAGGCTGCTTGCAGCGATCAGGGTGCAGCAAATTAGGCGCTTAAATTTACCAGATTTAGCGTAATTCTTCATAAACTGCCTCCAGAAACATTTCAGTATTCCAGTTACTGGCACTGTACAAACCCTCATATTCCAGCGCAGGACTTGCTGCAAGAATTTCCATCAAGCTTTTTCCATCATCCATCAAGTCCTGGACCCGGTCACGAATGATGGTCACCATATCCCGGTACTCGACCACATCAGATTCACTGGCAATCCGACCATGCCCGGGAATGACCAGTGTTCCACCCTGCTGGTTATAACGCGGTATGGTGATATCGATAATCCGGTTGAGGGCATCAATCACCCCCTGTAGGCTACCTCCCAATTCGGGATGCACTCTGGGGTATTGGGTAATATCGAAAATATCGCCGGTCACCAGTACATCGGAGTCACGAAAATAAACCATGATGTCACCATCTGTAATAGCATTTGGCTCATGCGTCATCTCAATGCCTTCACCATTAAAGAAAAGACTTCTGTCGACACCAAAAAAGGTACTGTTCGGCCAGAACTCAAAAGGCAGGTCTTCACCCAGTTCGGTGGTTGCCAAGAGAGTAAGCCCATTGGTATGGCCAATGATCGGCATGCCGATAATTGGCTGTCCCACACCAGCCGGATGTATAATCTGGTTGCCAGCAATATGCCCCGGCAGGATGGAAGTGTTAATCAACTGGCTCAGCGGGCTATTGCTCAGCTCATGGAGTGCGGTAAGCACATTTTCGGCAGCTTCAATGTTTCCGGCATCCACCAGCAGAACACCCTGGTCGCCTAGTTGGACGGCGATATTACTGCCGCCGGTTGCAATCATGTAAATGTTACCCTGAACCGGTAGTACCTCTATTTCATCAGTGTCCGGCGCCAGTGGCTCGGGTCGTTGCGCTAGAGAAAAACTGGATACAGCCGCCAGCAGCAGGCAAATCAATGCCATCCGCGGGTAGGCAGATTTGTAGAGTTTCATCAGTTCTGCCCCCTGCTGGCCATGTTGGCATCAAATTCTTCACGCATCTGGCGCAGGGTTTCCCGATATTCCGGGTAGAGTGTCATGCTGCCTCCGCCGGTTGCCTCGATAGCAATGCCCAGCTCTTCAGCCATTTCGCCATGCTGGGTACCCAGCGGCCAGTGAGGCACCCAACCTTTATCCATAGCCACTTCTTCCACTGCGGTGAAAGGCCTGCCCGGAGTCACTACCTGTGGCGGATTCCATACCCAAGTCTGAGAACGAACAAACGGCTCCTCCAGGTATATCGGATCTTCAATATAGGAAACCATGGTCATGTGCTCGCCATGGCGAAAGAAATATTCAGTCATGACCGCATAGGGACTGGCCGGAACACCATTACGCTGGTAAACCCCATATTTCATGTGGGTGGTGGTGACGATCAGTACACCATTTTGCCAGACCCCCGTAGAAAAACCGTTCCACTGGTGCAGACCATGCCGTTCGGAAGGATGTTCTCTGCCATCCAACCAGATGGTTCGGTCAGCACGGCCAAAGGTGCCATTGGTTTCGTAGCCGATCAGCTCATCCGTCACCGGGTCCAGAATTCGATCAATTCGCAAATCAGGTTTAGGACCACGAAAGGAATACTGTGCAGGGTGCGGCTGACCCTGGCGTTCAGGCTGTGAAAGGATGGACGCATCCCAGCTTTCAGCTTTTTGCCGTGCTGCTTCATTTATGGGGATACCCAGATAGGCGCCAAGGCTGGCACCAGGCACGCGGTCATACCAGTCTTCAAGCACCAGCGCTGCCCACATTCCAGCTATGTCAAAGCCTTCACGGTTATCATAGGACAGATCCTGAGCATAAACCCAGCTTGCAAAAAAAACCAGCAGTGTCATGTATAAAAGGCAGGAAAGAAGTTTTTTTTTCATTTGTAGG
>JAYQVM010000104.1:0-6010 GCA_038148435.1 Gammaproteobacteria bacterium
CTGTACCGCTAAGGAAGACCTTGCCGATGCACAGTCTGTAAGCGATAGACTGGGTATCAAGCTCCACAGCGCCAATTTTGCTGCGGAATACTGGGACAATGTATTCGAGCATTTCCTGCAAGAGTATCAAGCTGGCCGCACACCCAACCCTGATGTACTTTGCAATCGCGAAATTAAGTTCAAGGCTTTTCTGGATTATGCCCAAGAGCTCGGGGGTGACCTGATCGCGACTGGTCACTATGTGCGTAAACTCAAAAAAAACGGGCACACCTATTTACGCAAAGGCCTCGATAGTAACAAGGACCAGAGCTACTTTTTGTGTGCATTGAAAGAAGAACAACTAGCACAAAGCCTGTTTCCTATCGGCGAACTCGAAAAATCAACGGTAAGGCAACTGGCACAACAACATGACTTGCGAACACATGATAAAAAAGACAGTACCGGCATCTGCTTTATAGGCGAGCGCCGTTTCAAAGATTTTTTGGAAAACTACCTGCCTGCTCAGCCTGGAAACATAGAAGACCTTAATGGAAACATTCTCGGGCAGCATGACGGCCTGATGTATCACACGCTGGGGCAGCGACAGGGGCTTGGCATAGGCGGTGTCAAGGGTCAGGGTGAAGCCCCCTGGTATGTCGCTGCCAAGGACCTTGCCCGAAATGTATTAATTGTGGTGCAGGGTAATGATCATCCATTACTGTTCAGTCGCTATTTACGGGCTCATGATCTCAGTTGGATGAATGATGAAGCTCCCAGTTTGCCCCTTAGCTGTCATGCCAAAATCCGCTATCGTCAAGCTGATCAGGCATGTCAGCTGCGCAAGGTGGGCGAGACATATGAACTAGAGTTTGCTGAGCCCCAACGTAGTATAACACCCGGCCAGTTTGTAGTGTTTTATCAGGATGATATTTGCCTTGGAGGAGCTGTCATTGCCAGCCATAGTGTCAGACAGGATGCGACATGAGAAAACATGAGCAACAAACTCTGGCGCTGGCAGGTATAGCGCAGGCCGCTTTTCTGGTCGATCAATTAGCCAACCGAGGACTGGCAGCTCAGGACAAATTAAGCACCTGCCTGGAAAGCCTGTTTGTGACAAAGCCCAAAAATACATTGGAAGTCTATGGAAGCATCAACAGGCTGGCACTCGGGCTGCAGTTGCTGGAAGAGATTTTCATCACCAAGGCAAACTCGCTGAGAAATCCCGGACTGATGCGTTATTTTATTGGTATGGTTTATCTCGAGACACGACTTTGCAAACGCCCAGAAATGATGCAATTTATTGCGAAAGGTCTGGAGCAAACCAAAGAATTCAGTCAGCTATCGAGTATGCAGATTACCGATAACCCTAGGGTGATCGAACAACTAGCACAGCTTTACCTCCAGACGGCAAGTACCATGTCTTTTCGTATTCAGGTGCAGGGCAACCCGAAATACCTGAAAAATTCGACTATACCCAATACCGTCCGCTCCGTATTGCTGGCTGGCATTCGTTCAGCAGTACTCTGGCGTCAACTGGGCGGAAGGCGCTGGCATTTCCTGTTTTTACGCCGAAGAATTGCCATTGATATTCAAAACCTTCTCAGGCAATTCCGAAACTGAAAAGACAGACTTTACTTTTGCTTTGCAGAGTACTGTGAGCCGTAGACAAGGAAGATAATGGCGTTTATCATCTGTGCTTCATTTTAGCTTTATTGGAAGGGGATAAACTAATGCAACAAAATAATAATTGGGATACAGATTACGAATGGAAGGTGGTTCTTCTACTTGCCCTTGGTTTCGGTCTGGTGGGTCTTGATCGCTGGATTCTTTCATCACTCTGGCCAACCATGATCGCCGAACTGGGTTTTGAGCCTGGTACGGTTGGAACACTAGCTGGTCTTACCGGCATCACTTGGGGTATTTTCGCCATCTTCAGTGGTCGATTGGCAGACAAGATAGGACACCGAAAAATTCTCATTACCGCCATCATTCTTTTCTCGCTGATGGGTGGATTTACGGGCATGATCCAGACATTGGTCATGTTGATTGCCATTAGAGCTATTATGGGTGCGGCTGAAGGTTCTTTTACTGCCCCTAGCTTCACAGCTGTTGCTGTAGCCTCCAAACCTGAAAGACGCGGTCTTAATCAGGGTTTACAGCAATGCGGTTTCGCCCTTGTTGGTTTTGCCCTTGCGCCCATTATTGCTACACAGCTGCTAGAAGCCGGTTTTTCTTGGCGCATCATTTTTTGGATTGCGGCTATACCAGGTTTTATAGTTGCTGCCCTACTAATCAAGGTTCTAAAAGAGCCTCAGGACACAATGGGTGCAGCTGCATTGGGTGTTGCTCAGGCTGAACATCAGAACGTTTCCTGGTTCAAGGTATTCTCTTCTTCCAACATCATTGTATGTATGATCATGCTCATGTGCGCCATGTCATGTGTTTTTGTACTTGGCGCAATGGTCCCTGTTTACCTCCAGGTCGTACTTGAACTCACTCCAGGTCAAATGGGCCTTGTCGCTTCAGCAGTAGGATTTGGAGGATTCCTTGGGCAATTTGGCTGGCCAGGATTGTCTGATAAATTAGGAAGAAAACCAGTTTGTACAATCGGCTTTATTGGCGCCACCATCTGTGTTTATTGGTTCTTCCAGACTGGGCCTAGCATCGGTGCTCTGTTCGTATCACTGTTCCTGACTGCCTTCTTCTGTCTGGGTAACGTAGCACTGATTACCGGCCCGATTTCTACAGAATCAGCGCCGACTGGCCTGGTTGCTGCGTCCATTGGCATCGTGGTCGGAACTGGTGAGATCTTTGGTGGCGGTGTTGCTCCAGCCATTGCTGGTGGTGTTGCCAACAGCATGGGACTACCCAGCATCGTATGGGTGCCAGTGATTGGTGTTGCACTGGGTATCGTGGTTTCTCTTTTCTTGAAAGAGACAGCTCCAGTTAAAACCCAGACTACCGCATCGTAGTCCATTCAAGAAATGGAACCCATGGCCTAATGCTATGAACTTCCAATAAGAAAAGGGCAGCTGATGCTGCCCTTTTTTTACCTTGAATTTGAGCATGAGACTACTGACTATCAGACCCCTTATTTGCCATATCATCCAGCTCCAGCAGTTTTAGATGCTCAATACCACTGAAAGACTTACTATTTAGACATAACAGTCGAGCATCTAGACTGATGGCATGAGCTGCCAGCATAGCATTGTTCATATTAGCGGCCTGCCCTGAGACCAAGGCCTGCATCTGTATATCGGTATAAATATCCACAGCATCACCATCCCAGGGAACGACCGCATCCAGCCGCTCACAAAAAGCTTTGACTAGGCTCATATGCTTTTGCTTATCCGCTGTCTGAAGGGCGCCAGCTACCAGTTCAGCATAAGTTACAGCTGACAACATAATTTCATGGCCCTGGCTGGACCAGTTCTCCAGTATGGCAAGCGCGACCGGATCACGTGTCAGAATAATGTGACGGCATATATCGGGGCTGAGTAAGAGCAACATCGGAATCAGCTACTTTTAATCAAGCGTGGCCGGATTCGCATGAAATCCTCATCTGCAGCGGCTTCCTGCTCAAATGAGCTCCAGGTACTGCGGACCGGGGTAAGGAGCAGGCCATTGCCCTGCTTGGTGATGAGCACGGCATCCACTCCCTTGAATTCCAGCTCCCTTGGAATGCGCACTGCCTGATTGCGGCCGTTGGTAAATATCTTGGCTCGGGTGCTCATTTAAGCCTCCTGAATGGCTATTTTAAGTAGTATAAGCCCAAAATATCATATGTCAAACATATGCCAGCTAGATAGCTGCTTTTAAAGGCAAATTTGGGTATCATACCAATTTAAAATGATGGACCTGACTTCTTATGTCGCTGACAAGCCTTACCGCCATTTCCCCTGTTGACGGCCGTTATCGCAACAAAACTGACAAGCTCAACGGCTATTTCAGTGAATACGCACTGATCCGCTACCGGGTAATCGTGGAGCTACGATGGTTTCAGCAACTGGCTGAAAACTCTGGCATCCCTGAGGTTCCGACACTCAGCAAGTCTGCATCAGCCCTGATTGAATCCTTAATCCAGGACTTTTCTGAGGATCAGGCTCAATGGATCAAAGACAAAGAAGCCATCACCAATCATGACGTCAAGGCCGTTGAATACTTTATCAAGGATATCTTCAGTAAAAACAAAGAGTTAAATGAAATAAAAGAATTTGTCCATTTTGCCTGTACCTCTGAAGATATCAACAATCTATCCTATGCCCTGATGCTCAAGGATTACAGGCAAAAATGCCTCTTGCCGGAACTTGCGACACTGATGGATGCCATCTGCGACAAAGCGCATGAATATGCCGACATTCCTCTGCTTTCGCGTACCCATGGTCAAACAGCCACACCAAGCACCATGGGAAAAGAGTTTGCCAACACCCTTGCCAGGCTCAAACGTCAATACCAACAGATTGCCGACTGTGACATTCTAGGTAAAATTAATGGTGCCGTTGGTAATTACAATGCCCATATAGTCACCTACCCGGATGTTGACTGGGAGGCCAATGCCCAAACCCTGATTAGCAAACTTGAGCTGAGCTGGAATCCCTACACCACCCAGATTGAACCCCATGACTATATTGCCGAATTGTTTGATGCTGTCTGTCGCTTCAATACCATTCTGATTGACTTTAACCGTGATGTCTGGGCGTATATTTCCCAGGCATATTTCAAGCAAAAAATGGTTGCCGGAGAGGTAGGCTCATCCACCATGCCACACAAGGTGAATCCCATTGATTTTGAAAACTCCGAAGGAAACCTGGGTATTGCTAATGCCATTATGGGACACCTAGCAGAAAAACTACCAATTTCACGCTGGCAACGTGACCTGACCGATTCGACCGTTCTTCGCAATATTGGCGTCGGTTTCGCTCATAGCACGATTGCCTACCAGGCCTGCCTAAAAGGGCTTTCCAAGTTGATGATCGATGCCAGCAAACTCCAAGAAGATCTCGATGCCAGTTGGGAAGTACTGGCTGAAGCCATACAGACCGTTATGCGTCGTTATGATGTACAAGAGCCCTATGAAAAACTCAAAGCACTTACCCGTGGACAGCAGATCAATGCAGCTGTGCTGGGAGAATTTATCGATACCCTGGAATTGCCCGATGCGGTCAAGGTCGAATTAAAAAAACTGAGCCCTGCCAACTACATCGGTAACGCCGCTCAGCAGGCCAAACGTATCTGATGTTTAACAGTGCAGTCAGTCTAGAGACCTTCCTCTCAGACTATTGGCAGAAAAAAACCTTTCACTTTAAACAGGCATTCCCCTCCTTCACCGACCCATTGAGCCCCGAAGAGCTAGCCGGGCTCGCCTGTGAGGAAGAAGTCGAATCAAGGTTGGTCCGGCATAAAAATGGCAGCTGGCTACTGCAGAATGGACCCTTCAATGAAAATGAGTTCACTGCCCTGCCCCAAACTGACTGGACACTACTGGTTCAGGCTGTCGATGTCTGGTTTACCGAACTTCAGTCGCTGTATTCCCATTTTTCTTTCATTCCTAGCTGGCGTTTTGATGACATCATGGTCAGTTATGCTACCGATCAGGGGGGTGTGGGCCCACACTTTGATTATTACGATGTCTTTATCATCCAGGGCATGGGTAAAAGACGCTGGCAACTCGGGCAAAGTTGTGATGAATCCACAGCACTTAAGCATAAAAGCGAGCTGAAAATCCTTGAGCATTTCAGCTTGCAAGATGAATTTTTGCTGGAAACAGGCGATATGCTATACATCCCCCCAGGACTTTCCCACTACGGAGTGTCACTGGGCCCTTCCCTCAGTTACTCGATCGGTTTCAGGGCTCCCTCGTATGCCGAACTTATAGAAGAATTATGTACGAACCTGAGCGAGCGACTCAGTGAGCAGCAGCGTTACCAGGACAACACCCTGGCTGTCCCACAAGATACTGGCGAGATTAGAGTGAGCACCATAGACAATGTTCAGCAAATTATCAAAGGGCTGACACAGGACAGGCTGACGG
>JAYQVM010000105.1:0-5962 GCA_038148435.1 Gammaproteobacteria bacterium
GTACACCACCGCTTTACAGCCAAATAATTTTGCTGACCAGGCTACAGCTCTACCGTGGTTACCATCCGTCGCAGTAACAAAAGTAATGTGCTGATATTTTGCTTGCTGATCAATAATTTTGTCGAAGGTTATGTCTTCTTCATCAAGGCCAAGAAAGTCAGCCAAGTAAAGTGAGATTGCATAACTCGCGCCCAGAACCTTAAATGCATTTAAATCGAAACGCTTACTTTCATCTTTAATAAGAATATTTTTTATACCTAAATACTCTGCAAGGCTAGATAACTTAACAAGCGGTGTTGGGGTATAGTTTGGCAGACTACCATGAAAATTAAATACAGAATTCGCTGTTTGCTTGTCAGCAAATGAAAATGTTGAAGAATCAGGAGTTTTAGAAATGTTATTTGACAGAAAAGAGATTTCATCTTTATTTATAGGTTGTTTATTCATAGAACGCGTATTCATAGATTGGCCAAAAAAGACATTAGAACCATAATTAGTCGCCAGTTTAATTTTTGAGTATAAAAAAATTAGCAGAGTTTCCTATAATATAAAAAGTAGGTTGATTTTTCTATTTATGAAATGTCCGCTTCTGGCCGAAAGAAGACCTGAGCAGATATAGTGAGAATCAACTTAAGCAATTTTGCCAAAAAAAGGGAACAGATCTAATTATTAGGGTACTTATAGGGGTAGGAATATTTTTTATTTTATAATTGAAATAGTCACCAGACACTCAAGAAAAACAGCAAAATAGTCTTTTTGAGCATGCCAGACAGCCCTATGAAGCCACATGTCTACTTTTCTAGATATAGGGAGCTAACTTGCGTCATAACGCTCTTTGAGAGTTTGGTAGAGCATTTGCTGAAATTCAGGGTGCTCAGTGTCAATTTCAGCCATTGCCTCAACCAGGTGTTCATTATCTTCACGACCAAGCCAGTGCTTGCGGTAGGTCCCTTCTTTATATCCGTGATCTTGGCGAAAAAAATTTAGTACATTCTTACCAACATATTGCAGGTAAAGATCGCCCCAGTTCATCTTGCAGTCATTTAGCAAGGCTGCAAAAAGCGGAATACTGATCCGCCTAATAGCCGCAAGAGCTATTTTTATTTCTATTTTAGATATAATATCTAAAGTATTGATATCTATATATTTTCCATCAAAAATTACGACCGGTTTTTGATTCATCTGCGCCTCCAACTCTGTGAGAGCCTCTTGCTGATTGCCCTGTGCTTCCAGCAGCAGATGTGAAAGGATGAAATGCCAGATATCGACTAGTTCCATCTGAAGTTGCTCTAGATCACACTCTTGTTTTTTCCACCACTTCCAGCCGTGGTGCTCCATGGCTTCAGCACCTTCTACAACAACCGCTCTCAGGTAAGGATAAGAGGCTTTTATCCAGTCCGGGTTAACTTTAGCGTTCATGTTTGCCTGCAGGGTTAACATGACTTCAGCTTGTTGTGTGCTCAGCATAGGTTTACTCGGTTGAATTATTGCTCATTGACTGTGTCGAGCAATTATAGACTGTTCGTTATTTTGTAGCGGTAAAAACTTTTAGATGATGATAGCTTATAAATTATCTTCTATGGATTATGCCAGAAAATACTTATTCGGATAACATTGTTTTATAGTTCATATTAAAGCTTGAAGGTATTCAATAGAAGATCATGGTGGTTGATGCCTGTGTACTGATCATTTTAGTTAGGTAGGGTCAGTGACCTCGCGAGGAGGGACTTCAAAAAAGTCTGAATGCGTATCCAAAATACTAATAGCTGCTAATTTAAGGGTACGCAGAGATCTATCTTAAGCAACTGATCCTGCCAGACTGGATGATATTGGAATAAGAAAGGGTCGCATTAGACCAACTTTTTTTATGAATTTAAGGTAGAATGCTGCGCTTAATTTATCCAGGTGCAGATTACTATGCCAGTCGCGATATCAATTAAAGACCTGCACAAAACCTATAGCAATGGGCTCACTGCCCTCAACGGCATTTCTTTAGAAGTTGCTGAGGGTGATTTTTTTGCCTTGCTAGGAGCCAATGGTGCCGGCAAGTCGACCACCATCGGTATTATTGCCACGTTGGTAAAGAAATCAGCCGGTCAGGTAGAAGTTTTTGGGCATAATGTCGATACTAATACTTATCAGACGAAATTGGATCTGGGTATCGTTCCGCAGGAAATCAACTTCAATCATTTTGAAAAAGTACTGGATATCTGTATCACTCAGGGGGGGTATTATGGTCTGCCGCGAAAGTTGGCAGAGGAACGAAGCGAAAAATATCTCAAGCAGCTAGGACTCTGGGACAAGCGCTACCAGCAGGGCAGACAATTATCCGGCGGGATGAAACGGCGGCTACTGATTGCAAGGGCTTTGATTCATGAACCCAGTCTGCTGATACTTGATGAACCAACGGCTGGTGTGGATATTGAATTACGGCGTTCTACCTGGCGCTTCCTGCAGGACCTTAACAGGTCTGGAACTACTATTATCTTGACCACTCACTATCTGGAAGAAGCCGAAAATCTTTGTCGCAATATTGCTATTATCGATAAAGGGGAGATCATTGAAAATACCAGTATGCGGGCACTGCTAAAGAAACTAGATACCGAGACGTTCATTCTTGATTGCCGGGATGAATTGGCAAGCTTACCAGAACTTAGTGGTTTTGAGCTTGAACAACTCGATAGTAATAGTCTGGCGGTTACTATTGATAAAAACCAGGACATCAATGCGCTATTTAGCATGCTGAATCAGCAGGGAGTACTTATTAAGAGTATGCGTAATAAGACCAATCGTCTAGAGCAATTGTTTGTCTCACTCCTGCAGAATTCATCAACGCGATCTTTGACAGAGGAAGAGGTTTAAGCAGATGTCTTCAGCTTCTGTGCATTATAAGTGGATAGCCTTCGCAACAATTGTACGCAAGGAAGTCCGTCGTTTTGTCAGGATCTGGGTTCAGACCCTAGTGCCGCCGGTAATCACTATCTCGCTATATTTTGTAATTTTTGGCAATCTTATTGGGCGTCGAATTGGCGACATGAGCGGCTATTCCTATATGGATTTTATTGTGCCTGGGCTGGTGCTTATGGCAGTTATAAATAATGCTTATGCTAATGTAGTTTCCTCTTTCTTTAGTCAGAAGTTTCAAAAGAGTATTGAAGAATTGCTGGTCTCACCGGTACCAAATTATGTGATTCTTGCCGGTTTTGTGGTTGGTGGCTCGGCAAGAGGGATTGCTATTGGCCTGATAGCCTCGGTCGTGGCGATGGCTTTCAGCGGTTTCCACATGCATAACTTCTTCATAGCGCTGATAGTTGTAGTACTGTCTTCAGTAGTTTTTTCCTTGGGCGGGCTAATAAATGCTATTTATGCTAACAAGTTTGATGATATCAGCATTATTCCGACCTTCGTGTTGACGCCACTAATCTATCTGGGGGGCGTTTTTTACTCCATAGATTTGTTGCCAGATTTTTGGAAAACCGTTTCGCATTTCAATCCAATTTTTTACATGGTAGATGCTTTTCGTTACGGCATTCTGGGAATATCCGATGTAAATATTATGTATGCGATTCTGATGTTGCTCATGTTCGTCTTGGGCCTTGGTAGCTTTGCGCTTGTCTTGTTGGGTCAGGGCACAGGCCTGAGGAATTAGGGTGTCTGAATCATTGCTTGGTCAGCAGACGTCTTACCCGCAACGTTATGATCCGGATATTCTTGTGGCCATTCCGCGTTTCAATCAGCGAGAAAAAATAGGGCTCACAGATAAGCTTCCTTTTTATGGTAGGGATGTCTGGCATGCATATGAAGTTTCGTGGCTTAATGAGCGTGGCTTGCCGCAGGTTGCCCTGGGTCGTTTCAGTGTCGACTGTATAAGCCCTTCCCTGATTGAGTCCAAATCTTTCAAGCTGTATCTGAATTCGCACAATCAGCAGTCATATTCCAGCCGCGAAGAATTTTCTGGTGTACTAAAGCAGGATTTATCTGAAAAAGCCGGCTTGGAGGTTGAAGTGCTTTTGTCATCGCCAGACACAGAGCAGCAAATATCCAGACCAGCAGGAAGCAAGCTGGATACCCTGAGTATTGATATAGATACATATCACCCAGATAGCAGCCTACTGCAGCTCGAGTCGAATGAACAGGTGAGTGAATCTTTTTACACCGACCTTTTTCGATCCAATTGTCCGATTACGGGCCAGCCTGATTGGGCAACCGTCATGATCAGCTATGAGGGCTCAAAAATTTCAGAGGCAAGCCTGCTTTGCTATCTGGTTTCTTACCGTTTGCATAATGGCTATCATGAAGACTGTGTGGAGCGGATTTTTTGTGAGCTGATGGGTGTCTGTCAGCCAAAAAGGCTAGTTGTTCAAGCCAATTTTTTACGCAGAGGAGGCTTGGATATCTGCCCGATCCGCAGTAATTCAGAATCTGCTATCAATGATATTAAACGTTTACTCAGGCAATAAGATGGATGCTATACAAGCACTTTTGACACGACGGGCATCTCCTCGGTTATCAGAGCCCGCGCCCAATCCAGAAGAATGCGAGCTTATCTACAAAGCTGCCTTGCGTGCACCGGATCATGCCATGCTGCGACCCTGGAAATTTCTATGTATAAGCGGAGAAGCAAGAAAAAGCCTGGGTGAGCTATTTGTTGAGGCCCTAGAGCCGACATCTGAAGAGCAGAAACAGAAATTGTTGGCAGCCCCCTTGCGTGCCCCCATGATTATTATTGCAGTGGCGAGCCTTCATCCACATCCGAAAGTGCCTCCGGTAGAACAGATCTGTTCTACCGCAGCAGCCGTGCAAAACATGTCACTGGCAGCCCATGCTCTGGGTTATGCTTCAATCTGGCGTACCGGTCAGGCAGCCTTTAATGTGGCTGTGAAAGAAGGGCTTGGAGTGAAAGCCTCCGATGAAATCGTCGGTTTTCTGTATTTGGGCACGGCAACCGTTAAGGAAAGGCCGGTTCTGGAAATTGATCCAGCTAACTACTTTAATGATTGGCCGCCTGCGCAAAACTTGTAATCGAAAAGCGCATACTTTAAAGTGCGCGGCTGCTGCAAAAGCAGCTATTCTAAAATTTAGGTGAGGTGTCCGAGTGGTTGAAGGAGCACGCCTGGAAAGTGTGTATACGGAAACGTATCGAGGGTTCGAATCCCTCTCTCACCGCCAAACAGTCTGGGGTATTCTCTGAGTTCCCCTGAATGCGCTCTATCTCTTTGATAATTCAACACTAATTTGTATATACCTCTGGGAAATGGACCACCCAAGATGGTCTTTCTCAGCAATATAGGTAATTTTCTCTAAAGGGCTTTTTTGCAGTCCGTTTGCAGGCAACTTATTGCTTTTCCTGTAAAAAAATTCGCTAAACTAGTCCCTGGAAAAAATTGAAATAGAGAATCACGAAGGGGATTCGAACCCTAAGTCCGCTTCAGACAAAATAGCGTTACTGGAATCAAAGATTTGTAGAAGTTGAAGAGTACTGAAAGTTCGAGAAGATGATTTTCGCTAAAGAATTTTTTGCATTCTGTTTCGGGAAATTTTGGGGACCTAGCAGAGCTTTTCGATACTCAAGTGAGGGTCTTGTTTGCCAGCCAGGATGTCTTCAATTAATTGTGGCGATAAGAAAGCTAAAGGTAGTAACCTACTAACATATCGACTCGTTATTTTTTCTTGTTCGGCGAGGCTTTTGACCGAGTCTACTTCTCCATTAACTAACATTTGATTCCACACATAAGCTCTGGAAACTGCTCTTACCAAGGCTGGATTAAGATTGCCTTCTTCTAGTGATTGTCCATTACTTAGAATGAGCTTCTTTTCACCCTGGCATCGTTTTAGGCACACTTTTGCATTTATTTTAAGTGGGGTGTCTTGCGTAGGCGGATCCAAACTTAGTGCTTTATGAAGCGAATCACTCGAGATCATAATGGAGATCTTTTTATCAGAGTTAACCACCTTTGATAGT
>JAYQVM010000106.1:0-5859 GCA_038148435.1 Gammaproteobacteria bacterium
TATAAACATCCCCATCATTCCTGGAATCCTGCCAATCGTTAATTTCTCTCGGGTTCAGACCTTTGCCGCGGCCTGCTGAACAAAAATTCCAGCCTGGCTCGAACGCCTTTTTAAAGGAGTGGAGGCATCTTCCACAGTAAACAATATGTTGGCTGCCGCTGTCTTGATTGAACAGTGTAACGCTCTATATGCCGAAGGGGTAAGGAATTTCCATTTCTACACATTGAACAAATCAGAACTAACCCATGCCGTATGTCAATCTTTGGGTATTCGCGGAGGCAAGGCAAATTAATATGTCTCATCAAGAATTATTCAGACAAACCCTGTCGCAAAGGATCATGTTTCTGGATGGTGCCATGGGCACCATGATACAGAGCCATGGCCTGCAGGAAGCGGATTTCAGGGGTGAACATTTCAAAGTGCATGGCAGCGAATTGCGTGGCAACAATGATCTGCTGAATATCACTGCACCTCATATCATAAAACAGATTCACCTGGAATACCTTAAGGCTGGTGCCGAGATTCTTAAAACCAACACCTTCAATTCAACGGCAATCGCTCAGGCTGACTACAAACTCAATGAGCTGGCTCTTGACCTGAATGTCGCTGGCGCGCGACTGGCACGTGAAGCCATCAATGCCTATCAACAGACGAACACACGCCCCTGCTGGATAGCTGGTGTATTGGGGCCGACCAACCGTACCGCATCGATATCACCGGATGTGGAAGACCCCGGTTTTCGTGCCATCAGCTTCGATGATCTGCTGATGGACTATACGCAGGCAATCAAGGGGCTCTATGAAGGAGGTATTGACCTAATTCTGATTGAAACGATTTTTGATACGCTCAATGCCAAGGCAGCCATTGCGGCACTGAAACAGTTTGAGGCCGAGAATGATATTCACCTGCCGGTGATGATATCCGGTACTATCACGGATCAGAGTGGCCGAACTCTCAGTGGCCAGGTAGTCGATGCCTTCTATAATTCCGTTCAGCATGCCGGAGCGGTCAGTATCGGACTGAACTGTGCTCTGGGTGCCAAGCAATTACGCCAGTATGTGGATGATCTGTCACGGACTGCCGAAATACACGTTTCCTGTCATCCCAATGCCGGGTTGCCTAATGAAATGGGTGGCTATGATGAAAGTCCCTCACACATGGCAGCACTGCTAGGTGAATTCGCCAGTTCCGGATTGCTCAACATCGTCGGTGGCTGCTGTGGAACGACACCGGCACACATCAAGGCGATTCGTGAAGCTATCGAAGCTATACCCCCCCGTAAAGTACCTGATGCTAAACCGGTCTGCCGACTTTCTGGACTGGAGCCGGTTATCCTGTCCCGTGAAAGCAATTTTGTGAATGTTGGCGAGCGCACCAATGTCACCGGTTCCAAGCGTTTTGAAACTCTGATTCTGAATGAAGACTATGATGAGGCCATTGCCGTGGCACGCGAACAGGTGGAAGGCGGTGCTCAGATTATTGATGTCAACATGGATGAGGGAATGTTGGATTCATCGGCTGCCATGGTGAAATTTCTTAATCTGATAGCGGCTGAGCCGGATGTTGCCCGTGTGCCGGTCATGGTGGACTCATCTAAGTGGGAAGTGATCGAAGCCGGCCTGAAATGCTTGCAGGGCAAGGGTATTGTTAACTCAATCAGTCTGAAGGAAGGCGAAGAGAGCTTTCTGCAGCAGGCCAGACAGATCAAACGGTATGGTGCGGCCGTTGTGGTGATGGCCTTTGATGAGAAGGGGCAGGCTGATACCTTCGAGCGCAAAACAGAGATCTGTCAGCGTGCATATCAGCTGCTTACCGAAAAAATTAATTTCCCTCCGCAGGATATTATTTTCGATCCAAATATTTTTGCGGTAGCCACTGGCATTGCTGAGCACAATGAATACGGCAAGGCCTTTATCGAAGCCACAGCTTGGATCAAGCATAACCTACCACATGCCAAAGTCTCAGGTGGAGTATCCAATCTTTCATTTTCCTTTAGGGGAAACAATCCACTGCGTGAAGCCATGCATTCGGTGTTCCTCTATCACGCGATCAAGGCCGGCATGGATATGGCCATTGTTAATGCCGGCAAGCTGCTGGTCTACGAAGATATTGATGAGGCGCTGCGTCATGCCATTGAAGATGTTCTGTTCAATCGTCGTGAGGATGCTGGCGAACGCCTGCTGGAGTTGGCGACAAATCTGATCAGTGAAGAGAAAAGTGAAGCTGCCACTGAGGCCTGGCGTGAAGAAAAAGTAGAAAAACGGCTGGCTCATTCGCTGGTATATGGCATTGAAAAATATATCATTGAAGATACCCAGCAGGCCTATGAAGAACTGGGTTCTGCCATCAAGGTAATCGAAGGACCACTGATGGATGGAATGAATCGGGTCGGTGATTTGTTCGGATCCGGAAAAATGTTTTTGCCGCAGGTGGTCAAAAGTGCTCGCGTCATGAAAAAATCAGTGGCGCATCTGGAGCCCTATATTCTCGCCAACAAGGAAAAAGCTAGGGAAAATGCCGGCACCATCGTGCTTGCAACTGCCAAGGGTGATGTCCATGACATTGGTAAAAATATTGTCGGTGTGGTGCTCAGCTGTAACGGTTACCGGGTTGTGGATCTTGGTGTGATGGTGTCTAGCCAGAAAATATTACAGGCCGTACGAGATGAGAATGCCGATATTGTTGGTATTTCGGGGCTGATAACACCGAGCCTAGATGAAATGGTGCATGTTGCGAGTGAACTGGAACGTGAAGGTTTTACATTGCCCCTGCTTATCGGTGGAGCAACCACCTCGCGCATTCATACTGCCGTCAAAATTGAAGAAAAATACAGCGGGCCGACCATTCATGTGCAGGATGCTTCTCGTTCGGTGGGTGTGGCTGCCAAACTACTGGGTAGTGATAAGGATACCTATGTCGCAGAGATACGTGATGAATATGTGGGGCTTCGCGAGCGGCGTGCCAACCGGGATAAACAGCGCAAGCTTCTGACGCTGGCGCAGGCGCGAGTGAACAAAGCATCAATTGACTGGTCAGTCTACACTCCTCCAGCACCAACATTCACCGGCATCAAAGTTTTTGAGAATTATGATTTGCAAAGTCTGATCGCCCATATTGACTGGTCTCCGTTCTTTATGAGTTGGGACCTGGCGGGCAAGTTTCCAAACATTCTTGATGATGAAATTGTTGGTGAGAGTGCGCGCAATCTCTATGAGGATGCGCAGGACTTGCTGAACGAGATACTTGAACAGAAATTGATTGTGCCCAAAGGTGTGCTCGGTTTCTGGCCCGCTAACAGTAGCGAGGATGACATTGAACTGTATGCCAGCGAAGAGAAAATGGAAATACTGACTGTATTGCATTCTCTGCGACAACAGCAGGAGCAGCGCCGTAAAGCCAAGGCCAATTATGCGCTGGCTGATTTTATTGCTCCAAAGGAAAGTAACAGAGCTGACTGGATAGGGGCCTTTGCTGTCACTGCTGGACATGAAGTTGAGCAGCTTGCAGAGCATTTCAAGCAGGAACAGGATGATTACCGTGCCATTATGTTGCTTGCACTGGCTGATCGTATAGCCGAAGCCTTCGCAGAAACATTACACAAGCGTGTCCGAAAGGAGTTCTGGGCTTACAGCAGAGATGAAAAATTCAGCAATGAGGAACTGATCCGGGAATTTTATCAAGGGATTCGTCCGGCACCCGGCTATCCCGCCTGTCCGGACCATACCGAAAAGGGGACCATTTTTAAATTGCTGCAGGCTGAAGAAAAAGTCGGTATCTCTCTTACAGAAAATTACGCGATGGCCCCTGCTGCCTCAGTCAGTGGCCTTTATTTTTCCCATCCACAGAGCCGATATTTTGCGATACAGCAGATCGGCGAGGATCAACTAAAGGATTATGCCAGTCGTAAAGGTTGGTCAGAATATGAAGCCCGCCGTTGGCTGAGCCCTATACTGGCTGACTAAAACTACAGGCCTCTAGCAACCTCCAGGACATAACTAAGATCAGGCCGTTCACGAAAATTTTCTTCGGCAAATTTTCGCATAATGATGCCGTCGGGGTTAATCAGCATGATCCCAGGATGAGGTATGCCGTAGGCAAAACTGTCTGGTCCAGGATCTGAATTTCGGATGCCGAAGGCATCAACATGCTTGATGCCCTCATCATGCAGCATGCTGAAAGTGACGCCAAAATCACCCTCAACCAGCTTCAGAGTTTCAACTGGGTCATAAGTCATGGAGGCTATATTAAACCCGAGTGCTGCCATCTCGTCCTGAATGGCGATGATATTTTTCAGTTGTGCTTTGCAGAAAGGGCACCAGTCAAAGGAACGACTGAAAAACAGCATCAGCCCCTTTTCGCCACTGAGGCTAGTGAGAGTTTGCAGCTGGCTATCCTGATCAGGAGCCTCAAGTACAGGAATGCTGGAGCCTTCTGGAAAATCCGGTGCCCAAACAAAGTCCTGTCCCAGGCTTGTATAGCTGGAAAAAATAAATAAGAAACCTAGGTATAGGGCGTATTTACTAATATTCAAGATGGTCTCCTGCCATATCCCTCTATTTATAGAGTATTTATAGCTAATATCATACAAAATTATTTTGTCTTAATTACCACTTAGATTCAAATACTCTAAGCCAGTAATTCACGCCTTTCTGCACTAGCCTCTGAGAGCAAGTTCAAGAGCATTTCGGTATCATCCCAGTCCATGCAGGCATCGGTGATGCTTTGGCCGTAAACTAGAGACTGACCCTTGACTACTTTTTGGTTACCGGCAACCAGGTGGCTTTCGAGCATAACTCCTTTAACATGTTTCTCCCCATGCGAAATCTGGGCGGCGATATCCTTACAGACGTATACCTGCCTGTCTGGGTTCTTGCCGGAGTTCGCATGACTGCAATCAATAATGATGGCAGGATTCAGGCCGGCTTTTTCTATTTTTCTGGCAGCCTCATGGATACTCTCAGAATCATAGTTAGTATGTTTGCCGCCGCGTAAGATCAAATGACAGTCGGGATTGCCAGACGTCTGAAAAATGGCGGAGTGACCGCCCTTGGTCACTGATAAAAAATGGTGCGAGTGCATTGATGAGCCAATGGCATCGACTGCAATCTGAATATCACCACTGGTGCCGTTTTTAAAGCCAACTGGACAAGAGAGGCCGGAAGCGAGCTCGCGATGGCACTGAGATTCAGTGGTTCTAGCCCCTATTGCTCCCCAGCTGATCAGGTCAGCAATGTATTGCGGTGAAATCAGGTCCAGATATTCGGTAGCTGCAGGCATCCCCATGTTAGCAAGATCTAGCAGTAGTTTTCTAGCTTTGCGCAGACCATCATTTATTCGAAAGCTGTCATCCAGCTCGGGGTCATTGATTAGTCCTTTCCAGCCGATAGTTGTTCTGGGTTTTTCGAAGTACACCCGCATGACAATCAACAGCTTGTCTTTGTGTTTCTGCATAGGTGCCAGCAAGCGCCGGGCATAATCGAGTGCCGCCTCCGTATCATGAATGGAGCAGGGTCCACTGATGACCAGCAGGCGATCATCCCGGCCATGAATAATGTCTTGGATAGCCTGGCGAGACCGGATGATGGTCTCAGCAGCTTGATCGGTCAGGGGGAACTCAGTGATCAGCTGCTCGGGTGATAGCAACTCTTTCAAGGCAATAATTCTTAGGTCATCTGTATTTTGCATATTCATAGTTAATTCAACTTTTCAATAGTGATAGATAAGTTGTATCCATCAATTTCAAAATGATGTCGCCAGTTTTCAGAATTTTCTCTCAATTGGGTGGCGAGAGTTTCTCCGGCAATATAAGTGTGATGTTCAGTGATTGCCTGCATAAGCTCATCATCAGCCTTATAGCTG
>JAYQVM010000107.1:0-5773 GCA_038148435.1 Gammaproteobacteria bacterium
CTAAAGTTTTGCAGATTCGCTCCGTTGAAGTTGCGAGTCAGTACAATGTGCCGCTCAGAGTGTTGTCGAGCTTCGTGGATGGTCCTGGTACGTTTATAGGTTCAGAGGAAGATACTATGATGGAAATGCCTTTAATTTCTGGTATAGCCTTCACAAGGGATGAATCCAAGTTGAGCATTTTGGGTGTGCCCGATATCCCAGGGATGGCCCACCGTGTTTTTGGTCCGATCAGTAAAGCCGATATTGAAGTTGACGTTATCGTACAAAATATCGGTAATGACAAAACCAATGACATCACTTTTACCGTACAAAGAAAGGATACTGCAAAGGCTTCTGGTATTTTGGAAGCATTGGCAAAAGAAATTAATGCCGAGACAGTGTTGGTGGATGACAAGGTGGCAAAAGTGTCACTGGTTGGTGTGGGTATGCGTTCACATGCCGGTATTGCTAGTCGTATGTTTGAGGCCCTTGCTAATGAGTCTATCAATATACAGCTGATAACCACCTCGGAAATCAAGATTTCAATTGTCATTGAGGAAAAATACCTGGAACTTGCAGTACGGGCTTTACATGATGCATTTGAATTGGGCGAGCCCGAAACACATGCTTAATAACCTGTCTCTTGGCAGGTCTGTCGGACTGGTCGGCAACGATCAGTTTAGGAGATGAGATAGCAATGTTGATATTGACTCGCCGTGTAGGCGAAACGCTCATGATAGGTGATGATGTGACTGTCAGTGTTCTTGGGGTAAAAGGAAATCAGGTGCGAATAGGAGTCAACGCCCCCAAAGATGTGGCAGTTCACAGGGAAGAGATTTATGACAGGATCAAACAGGGCCATGATGAAGATCCGCCTGATGGCGATTCCGAAGAGTAAAAAATGGCTACTTATCCTCTGCCAATAGCAAGCATCTGTGGTATGATTACGCGCTCATTGGGAGAGGTGGCCGAGTGGCTGAAGGCGCGCCCCTGCTAAGGGCGTATGGGTTAACACTCATCGAGGGTTCGAATCCCTCTCTCTCCGCCATTGAGTCACTAAGTTTCTGCCAGTTTCTATTCTAACTCTCCATCCTCTTTCCTGTGTACAGTAAATATTAGAGCTAGTTTTTCTCAAGAATAAGCCAACTGGCAAATATGCTGCTTTTTTCAATTACAGTCTAGAGTCCATTGAAGTTCAGGTTTGGTATCCAAAAAGTCATGATAAATAATGAATCAAATTCTTTGAGTCATAATCGCTTCTCTGCTTTTTCCTATCCAGCTTTTGTCCGTTACTGGACCGCCAGATTCTGCTCTACTTTTTCAGTACAGATTGTTTCAGTTGCGATAGGCTGGCAGATTTATGATCTAACTCGTGATCCTCTGGATTTAGGAATTATAGGATTAGTTCAGTTTTTGCCATCGCTACTGCTGGTGCTGGTTACAGGTTCCGTTGCTGACCGTTATGGAAGACGCAGGGTAATGGGTATTGCGGTTATGCTGGAGCTTATTTGTGCAGCCGCAATTCTACTTTTTTCTTCAACTGGGCTAAGTTCACCTTATCCGATTTTTATCGCCCTGACGGGCATGGGTATTGCCCGGGCGTTTTTTGGTCCGGCATCTCAGTCTCTTGTTGTAAATCTAGTTCCGATGGATGTGTTTGCCAATGCCATATCATGGAATACGTCTTCATGGCAAATTTCGAGTATCGTCGGACCGGTTGTAGGAGGGCTTCTTTATGGCATTAATCCTACCATTGCCTATACAGTGGTAGTAGTCATGCTTGGACTTTCTCTAGTACTAATTCTTCGTATTCCGACTCCGGAAGAGCATAGTGCTGTTACAAAAATTACTTTCAGTTCCGTATTTGAAGGTCTACGCTACATTCGCAAGGAAAAAGTGGTATTGGGAGCCATTTCTCTAGACTTATTTGCTGTCTTGCTAGGAGGAGCTGTAGCGCTGTTACCCGTCTATGCCAGAGATATTCTAGAACTTGGCCCTTGGGGTTTAGGCATGTTGAGGGCTGCCCCAGGTATTGGGGCGATTTTGATGATAATTTGCCTGACAACATATCCTATACGTGATCATGCGGGACGTATTCTTTTGACCTTTGTAGCTATATTTGGGGTTTTTACAGTTGTGTTTGGTTTTTCTACAATTACTTGGGTTTCGGTTGTCGCTTTAGCACTTGTCGGAGCTGCCGACATGGTAAGCGTTGTAATACGTGAAACCCTTCTTCAGCTCTGGACCCCCGATCACCTTCGTGGTCGGGTAAACGCAGTTAATATGGTGTTTTTAGGTGCTTCAAATGAACTTGGGGAATTTCGTGCTGGTTTTATGGCTGCCTGGATAGGTGTTGTACCGGCTGTTGTTTTCGGTGGTATTGCTGCTCTTGGCATTGCTGCTGCTTGGGCTTGGGTTTTTCCGCAATTAAGAGATGCGCGCTATTTAAATCGTCAGAACTGAAAATTAATGCATTTGTATTAAACAACATTATCAATTATTTTCTCCTAAGACAGCTAGCTCTCTAAAGCAGACAATAAAAGTGTTATTAGAGTATCTGAGAGAATCTAGCTATTAAGGAATAACAAAATTTAAAAACTGCTAGTCTGGTGCAGTGTCTCAAGATTATTTTTAGTATAGTCATGCAAGATCAGGGAAAATAATGTATAGCTTATCTAATTCTAGGAGCCGAAAGCTGGTATGAAATTCTTGAAAAGCAAACTCAAATACTTATTTTTACTTACCTTTTCGTTGGCTGTCATAAACTATGGCTATGCGCATCATTCCTATGCCATGTTCGATATGGAAACGGATCTGGTGTTCAGCGGTATCGTAGTTGAATATTTGTGGCGTTCGCCACATGCACATATTGTGATCAATGTTGAGTCTGGGGAAGGAATAGACACAAGGACCATAGGGACATGGGACATTGAAGGAGCGTCACCAGCAATAATGACACGACAGGGCTGGAACAGAATCAGTTATCAGCCGGGGGACAACATCAGGCTTGTAGCACGGCCAATGCGTGATGGATCAAAAGGAGCTGCATTATTTTATGCAATAAAAGAAGATGGTTCCTGCCTGTTTATGGACATAGCTCGTCCTGAGGACAGCATGCTTTGTGAAGGTTAATAAAAAAGTAATTCGATAACGACAAATAAAACTGTTTTAGGAGAAAAAATAATGAAAATCATAAAACAGGTAATATTGATATCTTTTGCCATGCCTGGTTTTAGTGGTTTTGCCTTTTCACAAAATATCCCTGATTTGACTGACGGTTTTGTTCGGGTAGATATTGCTGGATCTGGAGGCTTTGATGGCCTCACCTCATATATTGAGCCGGCACAGCTTACTCCCAAGGCTCAGGAAATTGTCGCTAATTTGCCGGGTCGTCAGTTGGGGTTTGATTACCTGCGCCAAAATGAGAAACCAAAACAGGAAGGCGAGGTTTATGTTGTGACTAGCGGCGCCTGCAATTATCGTTCAGCTACTTTGATCCAACCTGATTCTTCTGCTTTCTTTCTGACACAGACTCCCGAGATGGTAACTTTTACCCGTGAGGAAGCAGGTATAAGGCATATTTTTATGGATGGTCGCCAGCACCCTTCACCTGGAAACTGGACGCCTAATGGGACCGGACATTCTATTGGCTGGTATGAAGAAGGCGAACTGATAGTTGAGACAATAGGACTTACTCCAGGTGGCGTTACCGCTGGTGGTTATCGCACACCAGAAACTGTTCTGGTTGAACGTTTTTCCTTGTCGGAAGACGGCGAGATGTTGACTATCAACTACACCTGGACTGATCCAGAGATTTATCTACAGCCGCACAACTATGATATTTACTATGAAAGACTCCCAGCTGATTTTGGTTACGCCTATGAAATCTGGTGCGATGCAGGAGATCCAAACAGTGGCACTTCTATTTTTATTCCGGAGCAGTTATAAAAAAGATAAGTAAAACGAAAATTAATATGAAAAAAAAATTGTTATCAATAATTACACTAAGCACTATCTGCTGGTGCTTGAATAGCTCCGATATGCTGGCGCAGAACCTAGATTCCTTACCTAGCCATTTGAATGGGTTCTGGGAGATACCAGTTGGATCCACATCGATACCAAAAGCCAGTCTTGTAGATAGCATTTCCCAAGAAAAACTTGATGAAATAGCTTTTCATGATGCACGAGCAATACGCTGGTGTAACATGCTGGGCGTTCCTCATATTATGACGCAACAGTCTCGACCATTGGAAATTTGGACTGGCCCCAACCATGTTGCCATGCTTGTCCTTACGAAGCAGTCAGCTCCACGATATGCCTATCTGGATATGGAGCAGCATGTAGATCCGCTAATTTTTGATCCCAGCACTAATGGACAGTCTATTGCACATTGGGAGGGCGATGCTCTGGTAGTGGAAACAATTGGATTTTCTGGAGATAAGGGAGCCTTGACAATTCCGGGAGGAGGTTTCAGAACTGAGCAGTCTAGACTACTTGAACGGTTATCTCTCATAGATGATGAAACTTTGTCTATTGTATCGACCTGGACTGACCCTGGAGTTTTTGCTGAACCACATACCTATGAAATCCGTTACAAGCGTTTACCTAATTCGTACCAGCCACCCCCATTTATTGACTGCAACTCGGATGATGAAGTTCGTGCACGCTTTTTGGAAGAAGTCTGGGGAGGCCCTGGATCACTTGATTAATGCAATGCTTTCTATCTTGCATAAAAAATAAGTAACTACCAGCTATTCATTTCTACTGAAATGGTTTTTTGGTTTAAGCATGTAAGTACAACATGTCTCAATTTATTCTAAGAAATATATATGAACTTCAAGAATCAAGATAAGAAAACCAATAGATGTTTTGATATAAAACGCCGCAGTTTTAATAAGTTAATTCTATCGGGAGCAGCTCTTGGGATAGTTCCTCCTCTGAGCAGAGCAGTTATAATTGGCGGTATAGATGTCGGTACAATCAGCTATTCTTTCCGAGATATCCCCAAAAATGGCGATACTGTTGGCACGCTCATCGAGGCTTTTCAAAGTTCGGGAATAGATCTAGCAGAGTTGACCAATGCCGATATTGAACCGCTTTCCATTCCTCGAGGAGGACGGGTCCCAACTCCTATCAGTCAAGCTTACCTAGCAGAACGTGAACGAGTCAGACAGTCGCGATTAAGCGATCCTATTGCGCGCTATGAAGAAATCGCCCATCGTTTTGCTAGTGCAGGGATACGCATACTGGATTATGTAATGACTTTTTCAGAAGACTTCACCGATGAAGAAATTGATAAAACCATGCAGGTAACCCGAGCCTTGGGTGTAGATATCATAGGTACCAATCAGACAAGAGTTCCCATGGCAGAATATCTTGTGCCTTTTGCAGAGGAGTACGATATGAAGTTGTCTTTTCATAATCATTCCAGTTCTGATGACCCCAATGAGGTTGCTTCAGTTGAAAGTTATGAGAGGCTTTTTGAATTGTCTGATAACTACATGGCAAATCTTGATGTAGGCCATTTTGTTGGTGGTAATAACAGCCCTTTACCTTTCATTGATCGTTATCATGATAGGATCACTCACTTACACCTTAAAGATAGAGAATTTAATGACGGGCCAAATCATTCGTGGGGTGAAGGGCATACACCGTTGGTTGAAATTCTACGAATGCTGAAAAATAAAAATTACTCTATCCCATGTATTATTGAGTATGAATATCGCGGTGAGGCGGATCCGATTTCAGAAGTTCGCCGCTGTGCCGATTTCATCCGTGATACACTGGCTTAAAA
>JAYQVM010000108.1:0-869 GCA_038148435.1 Gammaproteobacteria bacterium
TTATATAACTAGCAACAATACTATTTATGGGACTCGCTAACAAAGCTTGCCAGAAACTGGAGATGTACCATTAGTAATTGATGCGACATCAGAAATTTTTTCTCGTGTTATTGATTTTTCTAGGGTTGGAATTATTTTTGCTGGATTGCAAAAAAATCTTGGACCATCAGGAACCGCTTTAGTAATTGTAAGGGAGGATTTAATCGGGCATGCTCTGAAAATAACCCCATCATTAATGGATTACTCTACTTACGAAAAATCGCATTCATTAGCAAACACAAATAATACTTTTGCAATCTACACAATGGGTTTAGTTTTAAAATGGTTACAAAATCAGGGAGGCGTTTCTGTAATTGAAGAAATAAATGAGAAGAAAGCTGCAACCCTTTATTCTGTTATAGATGATAGTATTTTTTATACAGGCACAGCCCACAAAGATCACAGATCTACCATGAATGTGACTTTCACCCTTCCAAATGAAGAATTAACAGAAACCTTCTTAAAACAGGCTCTAGAAAATGGACTATATGCACTGAAAGGACATAGAAATGTTGGAGGCTTACGAGCTTCGATCTATAACGCTATGCCGCTGGCTGGCTGTGAAGCACTTGCTGATTTCATGAAGAGTTTTGAAAGTAAAAACGGCTAGATCTACTTATTGAATCAAGCCAAAAAAAGGGGGCCATCTGGCTCCTTTTTTTTATTCTGGCAAGTGGACATTCAAGTCTCTTTGGCCATGAGAGGCTGACGTTGACGCCCCAGTTCTGATAGTGCAATACCTCACAGACCCAGCACCACTCAAATGGTCTGTGGGAGTGGGCAACTGGCCGGGAAACAACTGAAGGCGCTGAGGGGGGCCGAGAGGGGCG
>JAYQVM010000108.1:879-5729 GCA_038148435.1 Gammaproteobacteria bacterium
AGTTCTGAGAGTGCAATACCTCCCAGCACCAGCACCAGTGAAATGGAATGATGTGTTTCGAAACTCTCCTCTAAAAAAATAACGGCCATGATTGCCGCAAATACCGGCACCAGATTGATAAAAATACCGGCACGATTGGGGCCGATCATGGCAACGCTTCTCATAAAAAACAGTTGCGCAACCAAGGATGGTAAAACGGTTACTGACAGGGCAATCAACCAGCCCCTGCTGGTAGGAGCCTGCCAGCCCTGGTGTAGCACCTCAAGCCCCAGTAGTGGCAAGGACAGCAGCCAGGCCGCAATTGACATAACGGTAAACAGGCTGATGGCGCTGACTTTGGGACAGCGAGACAGGGCAACCGAATAGGCGGCATACAAAAAACAGGCGATCAGCACATAAACATCGCCGCGGTTGATCGACAGGCTTTGCAGTTCCTGCCAGCTACCTCCTGAGGCGACGATCACAACCCCAATCAGAGTGATCACAATACCTGCCGCTTGCAGCGGCGTGACCCCTTTTCTAAATACCAGCAGCGTACAGAGTAAAACAAAGACCGGAATTGAGCCCTGCAGTATCCCGATATTGAGTGCGCCGGTATGATGTCCAGCCAAGTAGTGCAGGTAATTGAAAACGGTAAAACCCAGGCTGCCTATAATGCCAAAAAATAACAAATGCTGGCGTAGCACAGGCCAATCGCGTTTCAGAAATCGCAGGGCAAATCCTGACACGATGATGATAACGCCAAGCCAACGGAACATGACCAATTGCATGGGGGAAATTTCACCAACAGCGAGCCTGCTGAATATAGTGTTAAGCCCCCAGCACCAGGTTGTAAAAACCAGTAAGGCGTAAGCACGCCAGTGTGACTGATCACTCATGCACGCATATCCGGGTTAATGTTGCTTGACCAGAGCCGTCAATCCATATTTTACAATGAGGGCTCAATAGCTTACGGTAACAGGCTGCAGCCCTGGGCTTGTTCAAAAGGATAATAAAAAAGATTCTAGCGGCACTGAAAATTTTCAGCTTCAGTCGAGTCACCGTTTCCCGTGTACACGGCCACCTGAGGATAGGGACAAAGCGGCCTGCTGGCAGCCCTTTCTCCGTTCACCTGCCGACTTGCTTCTATAAGCATCGGGGCTTCACCGACTGTGCGCCAATCGTCCAGCACTTGCAGCTTGTTCCATGTATCAAATCCATGACCACCACTGCAGTGATTGACGGCAGGCATCATAAAAAGCTGAAGCCCATTCGCCTTGTCTGCTTCGATACTGTCCAGCACCTCAGAATAGTAATTGATACTGTTGTAAGGTGAGATAAGCGGGTCATTCCAGCCGTGATAGAGCAAGAGCTTTCCGCCATGCTCAAGAAACTCGCTGATATCGGCATCAATTGCCTGCATGCCCAGCGCGTTAATTCTTGCATCCAGAACACCGAGGTCGCGGCTGAAATCCAGATTCATGAAATCCCAGTCCGGGTCCTGATTCAGGACATAAGCCTGCATGGCATTTGAATAACCAAACGGCTCCGTATTTACCATTGCAGTCCAACCCAATTCACTGCCTTTGGCAAAGCCAGGATAAATCAGTTCTCCCGTTTGTGGATTAACGGCGCCCTGATAGATTTTCTTCACAGCATCGATTTTCAGCTGGGAAAAATCCTCTGGAATACCTTGTTCAACAGAACACTGCGCCGGATTTTCAATGATGCCATCAATCAGTCCATCAAATGCATCACAGGCACTCAGCACTGCGACATTGAGTGCGGAAAAATCTTCGCCGCTTAAATGCAGGCCCGGCGTATCATTGACCACCCGACTGTTCCAGAGCTGCTGGGTTGTCATACGCACGGTCGAATTGGCCGGCGCGCCCGCGATAATCCCGTCAAAATCCTGCGGATAACGCTGGGCCGCTGTCAGCGCCTGCCGGCCGCCCGTGGAACAACCGTTAAAATAAGTAAAACGTGCAGCACTTTGATAATAGTCAGTGACCAGCTGCTTGGCAGCAAGTGTCATTTCATGTACGGCACGATGGGCAAAATCCACCAGCGCCGCATCAGACAGGAGGAATTCCGGCGCCCCCCCAACGTGACCGGTATTGGTGCTGACCGCTGCAAAGCCCTGCAATATAGATTCGGCTAAGGCGCTGTAACTGATCACACCTGCCAGTCCACCATTTCCCACAGCCACCAGACGTCTATTCCAGTTTTCTTCTGGCAACCAAACTTCTATCTGAATAGCAGACTCACTCACCGGGCTCAGGGTGGCGCTTACGCGGCAGAAATCACCCAGCTGTTCATATAATACCTGGTCCCTACCTCCTGGTGCAGCAAAAGAACCGGAATCGACAAGTTCGACAGCAGTTATAACAGCATCAGGAAGCATACTTGAACGCAATGCAGCGCAGTCAGTTGACTGGGCCCAGGCACTGGGCAAGAGCAATATACCAGTCAGCAATAAGATACTTTTTTGCAGGACTTTTAACATCAGTTTTTCCCTATTTATTTTCAACGCTTCACTGGCTGAACAGGCCTGATCGATACTGGGGGTTACATTGCCGGTTTTCTTAAAATAAACAGAAAGCGATCGATATTTCTGCCGAGTAGCGGACTGGAAATCGGCACATCATGTGGATCAGCGCTGGTTCGTAGAATGTCTGAATCTTCTAATATCTCGAAACCAGCTTCCAGCACCCAACGTCGACCCACTTCGATCGGCAGACGGTGCATCGAACGATAATCTGTCGTCGGGTCACCCACATATTCGGTATAGACCAAAGTACCACCCGGTTTTAGGGTGCTGTATATTTCACGAAAAAATGCAACACCGGTTGCATCATCACGATGATGCGACTCGAGCCCGAAAACAGCAACATCAATACTGTTAGCTGGCACATCAGAAACACTATCGACAACCCTCAAGTTTGGCATGCTGGTCAGATCCTCTATAAGTCCAGCAGGGACCCTGCCCCCAGCTCCCAAGTCTTGGGCATAGATCATGCCGCTTGGGCCAATTGCTGCCGCCAGAACACGCGCATACCAGCCGGCACCGGAGCTAATATCCAGTACGGTCATGCCTTCTTCTACCCCAGCCAAATTCATCACCTGAATGGGGCGACGCACACCATCCCTTGCCCTGTCAGCTTCTGGTCGAGCATCTGATGTCATTTTTTCCATGAAATCAGGGGCAACAGCAAAAGCGCTGCTCACCATGTAAAATGCCATTAGCATGATGGTGATTGGTTTAAAGTATTTATTCATTAGCTTCGTTCTCCTGCAAGAGTAATGGATCAATAATCTTTGAAAGATACTACCGTCAAACGCATAAAAATCATAATTTTAAAATCAATCCTCATCCTGAGGATAGCAAACCCATATTCTTGAAGCCTTAACTAGCTCCAATTTAGTATTCAGATGTGTTGGGTGAGTCTACTCAGAAAGGCATTCATAGGGCTGCACAGTGACTTCCGGATACCATAACCAGAATTTTTCCAGCTCTACCGGCTGGGTAAATGTTAAGGGATCAGTGACGGTGATGCGGTAATCAAGCCGGTTTCCATCTTCACTCAGGGTAAAACGTTCTGTAGTCTTAATCTGTTCACTGGCTGGAATACCGATTGTATCGAAATGTCCCCAATTTATTCCGCTCGTTGACACA
Source organism: Gammaproteobacteria bacterium (assembly GCA_038148435.1). Taxonomy (GTDB): domain Bacteria; phylum Pseudomonadota; class Gammaproteobacteria; order Pseudomonadales; family Pseudohongiellaceae; genus UBA5109. Next base: position 4,535 of record JAYQVM010000108.1, read on the forward strand.
AGCAGTGTATTCCCTTCCCAGCGGCCACTGGAGTTTCCCAGCGGGTTCGCTATCAAATCAGTGGGCATGGTGCTATTCAGATAGATTGTTCTTATCGTGTCGTATTCTTCCATATGCAACACGATGGTGTTTTCATCCTGAGCTATGATCTCCATGGGATAAGGCTGTTCCATAATGATCGGCATTCTTTTTGGCTCACAGCCTAAAATGGGGCTGTCCGTCAGACGGTTGAAATTTTCGGCAACTGTCCTAGCTGCTGGTGTCAGGGGGTAATAAGAAAAATCAAAATTTGGAGTGACCGTCTCTGGAAACAACATATCTCCGGCATGGCTCCAGACCCTAAATATTCCCATATCGCTACTGTTCGGATCAGCATCATTGCCCAAGACCTGGGGTCGTGATGCTAGGGTATCGTTAGTCCAGCGCGGTTCCAAAGAAGCACCTATCAGGACTTCTTCACCACTGGGTATCAGTACATGCACCGCAAACAATTCATTCCTGCCGCGAACGGAAGGGTTTCCAGCAATTCTTAAATGGTCACCCACCTGAATAAAACCTGGTTCAATTTGCCAGCGGCGCAGGTTGCTCATGGACGTTGACTCGATATCCCAGATCTCTTCTTCGCCGTTTTGATTGGTGTGGCTGAGCTGAAAAGTAATGTGCGGATTGCGCCAAGAAACCGCTGTAACTACCCCCTCTAACTCAGCAAGACTTTGACCATCAAAGCGGCCAAAAATACTGTGATGCGCTGTCGCCATCAGCGGCAATAGGTATGCACTTAGTAAAACCAGTTGGATATATTTTCTTATCGTGATAGTTGTCATTGTGATTTTGAACTAGAATAACGAGCTTTTTATAGCTTATCAGCAGACGTATCCTCAGTGCCGGTTTTTTTATCCAACCAGTATGCGACTAGTCTTCAGACGATTCAATCGTTAAGCATTTCGACGGGCAAGCTGATAGTCGATAATATTTGATTCTTTAGTAAGGGTTTTACGGTAAAATATAGCTTATATCTCAATCAACAATAACGAAAAATCAGATTGTTATATCGTCTTTTTACAGGGCAGGTTTTTCCTCCGGGCAAGCCAGACCTGATCCGTGATCCGGTCGGACAGGTCCTCTACCGGACCTCCTTTCCCGTCACCATTGGTGCCATCGCCATGATTCTGTTTTATCTGGCTGACACCTGGTT
>JAYQVM010000109.1:0-5724 GCA_038148435.1 Gammaproteobacteria bacterium
ATAGGGATTTTGTATTATATCCCCTCAAGGAGTTGCTGGAAAGCAGTGAGCTGTCGAATCTACTGACTTTTGTAAAAAAAACTCTGCGGGGAGACTGAGTTAAACAGGGTAAATCTTTTCTAGGATAGTTTATGACTCATTCATGCAAGAGAGTGGGTACCATCCTAGCTTAAATGTTAATCTGACGGGAGAGCAAATCTGCACAGCAGTTCACAAAACATCCTCTTTAAAGCCTCTGTCAGCTCATTATTGTGACACAAATTCCACAATTGCATCGTTCAGGCAGCTGAGTTCTTGTGCAGAAATAATATAGGGGGGCATGATGTATACCAGCTTGCCAAATGGTCTAATCCAGACTCCGCGTTGGGTAAAGAAATGTTGAGCACTTGCCACATCAACAACTTGTTTCATCTGGACAGCGCCAATGGCGCCCAGCACCCTAACATCGGCGACTGAGTCCATACTCAGACAGGGTTGCAACTCTTCAAGCAACTGCTGCTCTATTGCTTTTATCTTGCTTTGCCAATTTTGGCTAATGAGCAGTTTGATGCTGGCACAGGCAGTGGCGCAGGCCAGGGGATTTGCCATGAAGGTGGGCCCATGCATGAATACGCCCTGGTTAATGGAGATGCCATCACTAATTTTTTCACTGCACAGGGTTGCCGCCAGGCTCATGTATCCCCCAGTCATGGCTTTGCCCAGACAAAGAATATCTGGCTCAATTGCGGCGTGCTGGCAGGCAAACAGTTCCCCTGTCCGGCCGAAACCAGTGGCGATTTCATCCGCAATCAGCAGTACATCATATTCATTGCAAAGAGTACGTACTTTGTTGAGATACTCGGCAGCGTAAAACCACATACCACCAGCCCCCTGAACAATGGGTTCCAGAATTACAGCTGCTATTTCATGATGATGAGCCTGTAAGATGCTGCGGATACTTTGTAGGTGCTCATCCTTGCAGGGCTCGCCAAAACGGCAAGAGGGTCTTTCAGCAAAGTAGTTCTGTGGCAGTATACCTTTGAAAAGTTCATGCATACCGGTGACAGGGTCACACACAGACATGGCAGCGAACGTGTCGCCATGATAAGCGCCGCGCAGGCTCAGGAGCTTATTTTTTGCAGTTTGCCCCTGGCTCATCCAGTACTGTTTAGCCATTTTAATAGCGACTTCTACGGCTACAGAGCCAGAATCCGAGATAAAAACCTTCTGCAAACTGGGTGGGCTCAATTCGACCAGAAGGCGACAAAGTTCAATGGCCGGTTCATGGCTGATCCCACCAAACATGACATGGGACATTTTATTCAGCTGGGTACGAACTGCTGCATCAAGGCTAGGGTTTTTGTAGCCATGAATGGCACACCACCAGGATGCCATGCCGTCAATCAACTGCCTGCCATCTTCCAGATGAAGGTAAACATTGTCGGCTGAAACGACTGGATAGACGGGCAGAGGATCCTGCATAGAGGTGTAGGGATGCCAGATATGCCTGGTGTCAAATTCGAGATCGATCATATGAATTATTTTACTTTAAAGACCGAGATATTGCCCGAAAGAGCTATTGGACTAATGTTGGGAACTTAGGTAGCCTTGGCATTTGAAAATAACAATCGCAGCTAGCGGAGGTAGTATGAAGGCAATGGGTAAGAGCTTTGGGCTGGGGATGGCTCTTTATATAATCACAAGTTCACTGGGTTATGCACAAGATCGACCAATTGGTGGTGCCGATTGTGAGAATCCGGTTCCTCCATCTATTACTGACGCAGCGAGCCAGAGCATGGAAAACTTGCTAGATGCACAGGATGCCGTGCAGGCATACATCGCTGCATCCAACGAGTTTATCGATTGTGTAGACCGTGTGATTGATCGACGCAGCGGACAGGCATCACCCGATAACATTAATGCATGGACAGATCTTATCAATGCCAATATTGATGCACAGGAAGCGATTGCAACCGCTTTTAATGCCCAGGTACGCGCTTATAACGAGTCGCAGGAATAAGCAGCTTATGCGGCACTAAAAAAAGGGCGCGAAGCCCTTTTTTTATGCCGCTAATTCAGGCCTCGTCTTTCCAGCAAGGGGGTCAGTTCAGCTTCTCTGCCACGGAATTGCTGATACAGGGCCATGGCGTCCCTGCTGCCTCCTCTAGATAGAAGGGTATCTCGGAAATGCTGGCCGTTTTCTCGTCTCAAACCACCATTTTCACGAAACCACTCGACTGTGTCAGCATCTAGTACTTCACTCCAGATATAGGAATAATAACCGGCCGCATAGCCGCCCATGATGTGTGAGAAATAACTCAATCGATAGCGTGGTGCTACTACGGCTTGATCAAACCCCGCTTGCTGCAATATCTGTTCTTCGAAGGCCATGATATCCTCTGCGTTTGGTACATCTTCCGGCGACAGCTGATGCAGGGCCAAATCAGTAATCGATGCCGCCAAATATTCCGTGGTGGCAAAACCCTGATTGAATCTTGTGGCTTCAAGTACCCGTTCTAGCAGTTCGGGCGAAAGCGGTTCTCCAGTTTGGTGATGTTTGGCATAATTGGTAAGCACCTGAGGCCAGTCCGCCCACATTTCATTGACCTGAGATGGGAATTCTACGAAATCTCTGGGAACCCGGGTGCCAGCTAAGGAAGGATAGGTGACATTCGAGAACATACCATGCAGGGCATGCCCGAATTCATGAAACAAAGTAGTGACTTCATCAAAGGTCAGTAAAGTCGGCTCACCGAGAGGGGGTTCTGGAATATTATGGTGATTGGCAACTACTGGCTGGGTGCCGAGAAGCTTTGACTGGCTTACATAGGCATTCATCCAGGCTCCACCGCTTTTGCTGGGTCGCGCATACAAGTCCAAGATAAAAAAGGCTAGGGTGCTTCCATCTTCCGAAAATACCTCAAACACCCGAACATCTTCCTGGTAGACGGGCAGATCAAAGCGCTCTTCAAAATGAATGCCGAACAGCTGCTCGGCAGCAAAGAAAACGCCGTTCTGCATAACATTATTGACTTCAAAATAGGGTCGCAATTGACTTTCATCAAACTGATAGCGGGCCTGCCGAAGCTTTTCAGCATAGTAGGACCAGTCCCAAGCAGCCAGTTCAACACTATCGCCTTCAGCTTCAATCATGGTTTGCAAATCAGCGGCTTCCTGCCGTACATTTCGTAAAGCAGATGCGCTTAGGGCAGCCAGTTGCCGGTTAACAGCATCCATATCAGGAGCGGTCTGAGATTGCAGGCTGTAGTGAGCATAATTATCAAAACCCAGCAAGCGGGCCTTTTCGGCACGCAAGCTGGCGGTCCGGCTTAGAATTTCACGGTTATCATAATCACCACCGCGGTGTCCGCGAGATAGCGAAATCTCATAAATACGCTGTCTCAAGTCCCGGTTTTCCAAACTGCTCAAGACGGGTTGGCTACTGGTATTGAGTAGTGGTAGGACATACTGTCCAGAAAGACCCCGTTGGTGTGCTTCATCGGCGGCTGCTTGAATTTCCGCAGGACTCAAACCGCTTAATTCCTCCTCACTGTCCACAACTACAGCCAGTGCATTGACTTCATTTAGTACGTTCTGGCCAAAGCGGGCACCCAGCTCGGCCAGTTCGGTGTTCAGCACTTGTAGTCGCTGTTTGCCTTCATCACTTAGCTGGGCACCGGCGAGAATAAAGTCTTTGCGGGTTTCCTCCAGAAGGCGCAGCTGCTCTTGGTCCAGGTTGAGGTTACTTGATTGTTGATATAGAACATCTATCCGGGAGAACAGAAATTCATTCAGGTAAATCTGGTCGTAGTGGATAGAAAGGCGTGGGGCTATTTCTGACTCAATCCGGTTCAGTTCATCATTAGTGTGTGCGGCAGTCATGGAAAAAAAAATCGAACTGACACGGTCAAGCAAGCGTCCGGATTCTTCGAATCGTAGCATGGTATTGTCAAAGGTTGGGGCAGTGGCTTGGTTGGCGATGGCATTAATTTCATTGAGATGTTCTGCCATCCCCTTATCGAATGCAGGCAGGTAATGTTCAACACTTATTTGGTCAAAGAGAGGATACTGGAAAGGCAGGTCACTGGCCTTAAGTAAGGGGTTATCGATATCCATATTTTCACCCACCTTGCTTGAATAGTCTTGTGTCAAATTGATGTTCTGTTCAGGAGTTTCCTCAGCACAGCCAGATATAAAGATAAGCGTTAGTACCCTCAGTATTTTTTTACCGATACTTGGCATTAATCAGTCCTTTCCATGATTAGTAGAGGCGATAGTGAAACCATAGCTTAGCAGCTGGGCAAGCGCGACACCACAAAGGATGCCTAGGCTGTTTGCCAGCATATCCAGCCATTCCCCATAGCGATTGACATAGGGCTGTATCAACTCAATGAGTCCGCTGAACAAAAGATAGCCCACAATAATTAGCCAGAAAAATTTTGGCTTTCTGAGTGCCACTGGCAGGCTCAGTGATGCGTAGGCAATCAAGTGATGAATTTTGTCACTACCCGGCGCAGGAGGGAGTTGCTCCAGTGGGCTCAGAGACAGAATGCCAATCAATAAAAGCATTAGAAGACTTAAACTCAGCCAGTGTTGCCTGATGAGGCTTAGGAGTCTAGAGATCACTTCAACACTGCTCTGAGACAGGTTTCGTAGCGAGGGATGGATGTTACCTCTGCAACAAATGGGGGAGTAATGTTGACACAGTCATCCCTGAGAATTTCAAGCAGTTTTATGAGATATAACATGTCAGCGGCCAAGGTTCAGCTTGTCTCTTTTTCAATGACATAGAGTGCTTCCTTCATCGAACCAACATAGGCATCAAGGATTTCGCCTGCATCGTAAAGGGCACGATTATAATAATAGGGACCAATTTCCCGACTAAAAAAATCCAGCAAAAATTCGGCATCAAATTGCCCGATATCCTGGTCAAGCTCATTGGCAAAATATGCTTTAAGCCTAGCGACAATAGCGGACTTTTCTTTCTTTGAAAACTTTATTTCTGACATGAATTCAGTCTAGTAAGCTACCGGCTACAACATTCCATTCCCGTATACGCCATCTACTCACCAGGGAATTTTGCACATAGGGATCCTCTATAGTGAACTGTTCGACCTCAGCAGCTGAATTCGCTTTGAATATTAGCAGGGCGCCATCCAGCGGGTCAGTATAGGCCCCGGCTAGCAGCATCTTGCCTTGATCCTGATAAACTTTTACGAGCGATAGATGGTTTTCTCTAAAGGGAGCACGTTTTTCAATAACATTATCAACATAGTCATAAATTAATGCAAAGTACATCAGCACTCTCCTGCCTGGAATAGACTATTTTCATAGCTCTATTCTATTTTGATAATTCTGGCATGGAAACTGGCATGCCAATTTGCTTTGCCGGTTTCTTGAGCCTGTATATCTTCAGCCTAGTTTTTCCATTTCTGGAAGGGTGCTAGGCATTAAATTAATTCCTATCGCATAGCGACCAAATTAGATTTTCATAAAGCTTGACTGTATTTCTGCCAGATCGACAACCCTGGATAAGTAAGAAATAAAGAAAGAGTTTTCATAGCTGCCCTATTGCTATCCAGTGAATTAGAAATATCAGCTTAGATATATGTCGAAGACAGGATAATTTTTTTTGATATCATTGACACTATACGATAGTTTGAAGACTAACAACTATAGAAATCATCCTCCTAAGGACTGGCTTAATGACAAATGATTCTGCAAAACTTTTGCTGCGACTTACTC
>JAYQVM010000110.1:0-5584 GCA_038148435.1 Gammaproteobacteria bacterium
CCCCCGAGCGCGCGCCACACTCGCCACCGATACCGCCCACCCCGGCCACACCAACAAACACGCCGATATTGCCACCACGTCCTTCGAGGTAATAGAGGCCTTCAGCTATCTGATATGGAATGATCTCGACATCGCTCATGTCACCCTGGGCATTTAGCTGTATGGGCGTCAGAACGAAGAGAAGCATGAAAAAGCAAGGGAACAGTAATTTCATGTGCATGGTGACTTCTCCGGTCAGTATGTGCTTAGTTCAAAGAGACTGAGCATACCCGCTCACCCTCCGTTCATCCAACTTTTTCGATCTTGCGTATAAGTGTTTTTGCCCTATTTGGGGTAATGCAGCAGAAAAGACAGATTTTGGCTTATCTAACCAATTTCAAATTGGCTGGTATTGTTTTTTTGCGGATGTGAGCTCGTTCTGGCTTAGGATTTATAAAAAAATAATTTTATATCAATAAGATGTAGATTTTTCATCAAAAGGGCGCGGCATCTGTAACGTCTTGAGTAGATAACATCATAAGCAATTGCTAATCAATTTATACTATTATAAAATATAATAGTATAAATTGATTATTAAACCGGTACGTTAACAGCATGAATACACGAACACTCTGCCTGGGAGTCCTTAGTTTAGGCAAAGCATCCGGCTACGATATCGGCAAGAAAATGGACGAGATTTTCAGCCATTTTGTCGATATCGCCCATAGTAGCGTTTATCCGGCCTTGAGAGGTCTAGATGAAGAAGGGCTAGTTAAATGTGAGGTAGTTGAACAGGACTCTCTGCCCAACAAAAAGATTTATGAGTTGACTGATGCTGGGAGAAAAAGACTGGTCGAAGAACTGGCGGTCCTGCAGCCTACCTTCAAAGTCAGATCACAGTTCATGCTGCTGATGTTTTTTGCCGAGTTTCTGCCCACTGAACGACTGGAGCAGATATTCAATGAGCGCCTGAACGAATTGAACTGCTTCTTTGGTGAGGCAGCAGATATCAGAAAACAAATGTGTGATACCTCCGGTAAACAGTTTTTACTGGATTTTGTGGAAGCCAAATTACGCGCCGAAAAAGAATTTTTGGAAAGCAAGTCGGGTGAGTTTCTAGAACAGCTCTCACCAAGCGCTGAAATCTTATTAGGAGAAGTATCATGAAAAGTTCTTTACTAATATCACTGGCCGTTTGCCTGGGCTTGGTCATTTGGATGGCCGCTGGGATGGTGAGTACTGATGATGATTTAGCCATCCAATCTGCTAGTCAGGGCATGTCTGACCGGGCCATTGATAATCGTGTGCTGGTCGAAGTTACGCCGATGCAGGCCCAGGAAATCACGTCCTATATCCTTAGCAATGGCAGTACCACGCCCGACAGGGACGTGGTACTACGAGCTGAAACAGCCGGTCAGCTTGAAGAAATCTTGGTTCAACAAGGCTCCTACGTCGAAGCCGGAAGTGTCATCATGCGTCTGGAAATGGATGATCGGGGCATTCGTGAGGAGCAGGCCGTTATTAATTTGCAGGAAAAACAGCGACTGTATGATGCGACGCTGACACTGCACGCTCGCGATTTTGCCTCACAGACCGAAGTGGATAATGCGCTGACGCAACTCAAGCTGGCAGAAGTTGACCTGGAACGTTTGCGATTGGAAATTGAAAAAACTTTTATCCGTGCACCCTTTGCCGGATTTGTCGAGGAAAACCTAGTTGATATTGGTGAGTTTGTTGGCGTCGGTAATGAAATGGTGCGTATCGTCGATAATAACCCGCTGGTGGTCACTGCCAATATTTCACAGAATGACATCGAATATCTGAATCTGGGAACAGAAGCCATTGTCCAGCTGATTAATGGTCAGGAGCGCTCCGGACAGGTGCGATTTATTTCTCCCAGAGCCAATGAACTCACAAGAACCTTCCGTGTTGAAATTACCATCCCCAACTCCGATGGCCTGCGTTCAGGCATTAGTGTTACTGCCCGTATTCCCCGTCAACAGGTTACTGCTCATTACATTTCTGCCGGTTTGCTGACACTTAATGAAGATGGTGACATCGGCATCAAGACGGTTGATATTGAGGGAAGGGTCGAGTTCCATGGAATTACTATTGAGCGGTCCGACGTCGAAGGGATGTGGGTTAGCGGTCTGCCACCTATGGCGCGTGTCATAACAGCTGGTCAGGGTTTTGCGCCTATTGGCGAAGCTGTGCGCATGACTCTGTTAGATCCCCTGCTAACAAACTATTAATTTAATCGTCAGACAAAATAGCGAAGAGAACCATGCAAACTATCATTGAAGCAGCTTTTTCACGGCCACGGGTGGTTATACTCTTGATGGTTGCAATTTTTGTAGCCGGAATTTCTTCCTATGTCTCTATCCCCAAAGAATCCAATCCGGACATTGCGATCCCGATTGTTTATGTTTCCATGGTGCATGAGGGAATTTCGCCAGAAGATGCTGAGCGTCTGCTGGTCTTACCGATGGAACGCGAGTTGCAAAGTCTGGAAGGCCTCGATGAGATGAGCTCAACGGCATCAGAAGGACACGCTTCTGTGTTGATGGAATTTGATGCTGGTTATGATATCGATAAGGCATTGGATGATGTTCGTGAGCAGGTAGACAGAGCAAGAGTCGAGCTTCCCCCCGAGACTCTTGAGCCAACAGTAAGTGAAGTTAACATGGCTGAGTTCCCTGTATTGTCTGTTTCTCTTTCGGGCAGAGTATCCGAGCGCACCCTCATCACTATTGCCCGTGACCTAGAGGATCGTATCGAAGGTTTAGCCAATGTGCTGGACGTCACCATAGGCGGTGATCGGGAAGAAATGCTGGAAGTGCTAATTGCGCCTGATGTGCTTGATGCATACCAGATTTCAATTCGAGATATTTCTGCGCTTGTGCAGAGTAACAACCAGTTGATTGCAGCAGGGGCGCTAGATTCAGGTTCTGGCCGCATGGTTCTTAAGGTGCCAGGTGTCATTTCTGAACTGGATGACATGATGAACATGCCGGTTAAGGTGGTCAACGATCAGGTGGTGCTTTTCAAGGATATCGCCACACTGCGTAGAACCTTCAAAGATCCCGAGAGTTTTGCTCGTATTGACGGCGACAACGCCGTTGTTTTAGAAATTTCAAAGAGAACCGGTGCCAATATCATTGAAACAATTGAAAGTGTTCGCACAATCATCAGTCAGACCCAACAAGCTTGGCCAGAGTCTATTGAAGTAACCTATCTGCTGGATGGTTCCGAACAGATACGCACCATACTGGGTGACTTGGAAAATAATGTTCTTACTGCAATTTTGCTGGTAATGATCGTTATCATAGCCGCGCTAGGTGTTAGGCCGGCCCTCCTGGTTGGTCTAGCCATTCCAGGCTCATTCCTGGCGGGTATCCTAATTTTAGATATCATGGGACTAACGATGAACATGATTGTGCTGTTCAGCCTGATCTTGGTGGTCGGAATGCTGGTTGATGGTGCAATTATAACTATTGAACTGGCCGAACGACTTCAGTCAGAAGGCATGGTGAAAAAGGAAGCGTTTGCCAGAGCGGCTAAACGCATGGCCTGGCCGATCATCGCCTCAACGGCGACCACACTTACTGTGTTTGTTCCTCTACTATTCTGGCCAGGCATGGTCGGAGAGTTCATGAAATTTTTGCCAATTACTGTTTTGGCGACACTGGGAGCATCTTTATTCATGGCTCTGATCTTTGTGCCGGTCGTTGGCGGCGTTATTGGTCGACAGATTAGTGCGGCAACCACAGTCAAAGTGATCCAGCATGCTCCTCATCAGAGCCTGAAATCTGTCGGTTATCTGACAAAAAAATATTTGGTTTTCCTGCATGTATTGCTTAAACATCCGGCAAAAGTACTGCTTGGAATGATTGCTCTCTTGATAGGTTCTTATGTGGCCTATGGCATTCTAGGTAAAGGCGTGGAGTTCTTTCCAGCAACAGAACCTGAATTTGTGCAGGTGCAGGTGCATGCCCGTGGTGATCTCTCGGTTTATGAGAAAGATCAGATCATGAGTAATGTTGAAAACTTGCTACTGGACATGAATTATTTGGAAGCGGTCTATACCCGAACCGGCTCTGGAGGTGGTGGCGGAGGTGGGTTTGGTGGTGGAAGTTCAAGTGAAGATACCATCGGTGTAGTACAGCTCGAGTTTGTTGACTGGCAGTTACGTCCTCCGGCCAATGTCCTGCAACGGGAAGTTCGTCAGCGTCTGGCCAATGTCCCGGGTATACAAATTGAGATGGCAGAGCAGGAAATGGGTCCGCCAACCGGTAAACCGTTGCAGCTAGAAGTTAAGGCCAATGATTTTGATGTGCTCGATAATACGGTGGCTCAGATTCGTGCGGCCATGGACCAGGTAGGCGGTTTCTCCAACGTTGAAGATACCCGCACCTTGCCCGGTATTGAATGGGAACTTTTAGTCGATCGTGAAGAAGCGGCCAGATATGGAGCAGATGTCTCCACTCTGGGAAGTGCTGTGCAGATGCTTACCACAGGATTGAAGGTGACGGAATATGAGCCGGATGATTCAGATGAAGAACTGGATATCCGTGTGCGTTTTACAGATGAAAGCCGAAGTCTGGATCGACTATTGCAGTTAACGATTCCCACTGCCAACGGTCTGATTCCAATTAGTAACTTCATCAGGTTTGAAACCTCACAAAAAACTTCGGTGATTAATCGCATCGATGGCTCCCGGACCTTGACCATTCAGGCCGATGTGGAAGATGGCGTTCTGGCTGCCAACAAGATCAATGAGCTTCGCGACCTGCTTCTGCAGCAGAGTTTTGATCCGGAGGTGCAGGTGCAGTTTGGCGGTCAGGATCAGGATCAGGCTGAAGCAGGTGCATTTTTATCACAGGCCTTCATAATTTCCATTGTGCTTATGATGGTTATTCTCTTACTGCAGTTCAATAGTTTTTACCAGTCCTTCCTGATCATTTCAGCCGTGGTGTTCTCCACTGCCGGAGTATTGATATTCCTGATTGTCAGTGGTCAACCTTTCGGTATCGTCATGTGTGGTATTGGGGTCATTGCGCTGGCTGGTATCGTGGTAAATAACAATATTGTTCTAATCGATACCTACAATGAAGTTAGACGAGACACCGATCTGTCAGTGATTGATTCAGTGCTTGAAACAGCTGCCCAGCGTCTGCGCCCGGTATTGCTAACATCCTCAACCACCATCCTGGGTCTGGTGCCGATGGTACTGGCTGTATCTATCAATATCATTGACCAGGAAATTATAGTTGGCGGACCTTCCACCCAGATGTGGGTACAACTGTCCACAGCCATTGCCGGAGGCCTGCTATTTGCCACCTTGCTAACATTGATTTTCACCCCTTGTATGCTGATCTTGGGTGATAAATTATTCAAATTCCGGCAGCCTGTAAGGCTAGGTCTACAGCCCTCTGCCACCTAACACAGTAATCCTTTCTCGGCCTGTCTCCTAGTCAGGCCTTTTTTTCTTGATATGCTGAGTCCTTTCATTCTCCCCTCATTTTAAGAGGATAAATTTTATACCCTGCCTGCTTATAGAAAGCGATTACCCGTGATTTCCCCAATGACTTGCAATATATTACTC
>JAYQVM010000111.1:0-5463 GCA_038148435.1 Gammaproteobacteria bacterium
CTGTTCTAGACTGCGGTTAAGCTGAGAGAGAGCAATGACGGGACATTCAAACTCACGGGCCATCAGTTTCAGGCTGCGCGAAATTTCCGAGATTTCACTGGTACGGTTTTCACTGTGTCCCCGTAATTGCATAAGCTGCAGATAGTCGACCATGATGAGACCGATCTTGTTGTGGTGATCCTTGGCAAGGCGGCGTGCCCTGGCGCGCATTTCAGTAGGATTCAGGCCAACCGTGTCATCTATGTAAAGCGGTTTGCCGGTTAGCTTGTTGATGGCATTGGTCAGTTTGGGCCAGTCATCTTCTAACAGCTTGCCGTTACGCATTCGCGTCTGATCGACCTTGCCGATGGACGAAAGCATACGAGTGACCAGTGATTCCGCTGGCATTTCCAGACTGAAAACCAGGGCTGGCAGTGGGTCTTCTTCCCCGAGTAGGTAGTTTTCCACCATATTCATGGCAAAGGAAGTTTTTCCCATGGAGGGCCTCCCAGCGACAATAATCAGATCAGATTTCTGCAGTCCCGAGGTCTGATTATTCAGGTCCTTGAAGCCGGTGGTGATGCCAGTCAGGTTGCCTTTAGTGTTGAACAGCTCTTCCAGGCGGTCGAGGCCTTTTTTCAGAAGAGGATCAATAAACTGGGGACCACCATCCTTGGGTCGCTCATCGGCTATTTTAAAAACCTGTTGTTCAGCCAGGTCTAGCAGTTCCGCACTATCCCGACCTTCCGGGTTGTAGGCACTCTCGGCAATCTCGCTGGCGGTTCTGATCAGACGTCGCAGAATGGCACGTTCACGAATTATTTGGGCATAGGCCATGATATTGGCTGTGCTCGGGGTATTACTGGCCAGTTCACCCAGGTAATCAACTCCCCCGGCAGCTTCCAGCTGATTCAGGTCATCAAGAGTTTCAGCCAGCGTTACCAGATCGATCGGTTTTCCAGCATCTTCCTGCTTCTGCATAGCCTGGAAAATAATGCCATGTTCCTTACGGTAAAAATCACTATCAATTAAAACATCGGAAACATCGTCCCATGCGGCATTGTCTAGCATCAAACCACCAAGTACCGCCTGTTCGGCGTCGATCGAATGTGGTGGAACTTTCAGGCTGCTGGCATTACCCAGTTTTACATCAAGGCTGCGAGGTTGATTTGAAGGTGCTTTTGACATCGTTTGTCATTATTTCTGTAAAAATCGACCGGGTCGGTAATATTAACTCAAAGCATAGTCCAAGACAGCCAGCTTATAGATATTTTTTGAGATTATATTACAGGAAAAAGCTCACTCCTTTTTTTAATCCGGTTTTTCTCAGGATCCCTGCAGAAAGTTGTATGACCATTGTCATAGGGGCAATACTGTTGGCGCCAGTGGCATTATTTAGTCTTATGGCACAACTAGTCAGCTGTATTGGATTTAATGCGCTGATGGGGATGGGGTCATGTGCTGAAGTTACTGACAGGCCTCTTACTGATGTTGCTGTTTTATCTGCTGGTAGTCCTGGGTGTATCCAGGCATCCTCGGCTTTCCTGCCTGATTATGGATCTGCACTGTGCTTCTCTATTGTTAACTTATCGTTAACAATACATAAACCGTTCTCAAACCGTTAATTTCCTTAAAAGCTAGCCAAACTGGTATAGAGTCCCTGCAAAGCAGTAATGATGGTGCTGTTGCAATCAATGACGATTAGAGAATTCTATGAAAGCAGTTAGAAGATTCAGCTATCGACCCAAACAACTGGCAGGCACTATGGCGCTGATCTGTGCTTCTGTCCTTGTGTCAGAAGGGGGACAGGCTCAACCGGGCGGCATCCAGGAAGTTGTGATTTTTGGACGTAATACCGACTTAGTGGGTCAGGCCGAATCAGCCAGCCAGGGGTATGTTGGTGGAGCAGATTTGCTAATTCGCCCGCTGGTTAAAACAGCTGAGTTACTGGAGTCCATGCCCGGCATGGTTGCGGTGCAGCATTCCGGCAGTGGCAAGGCCAACCAGTACTTTTTGCGCGGTTTCAATTTGGACCATGGGACTGACTACAGCGTGCATCTTGACGGGGTGCCCATGAACCTGCGCTCTCATGGTCATGGGCAGGGTTACCTGGATGTTAATGGGATTGTTCCGGAAACTGTTGAAGGGATTGATTACCGCAAGGGTCCATACTATGCAGACTTAGGTGATTTTTCACTGGCTGGCGCTTCATTTATCAATACGGTCGATAATTTCGAAAGACCCTTTGTTTCTGCTGAATTTGGCGAGCATAACTGGCGTCGTTATGTTGGGGGCTTCAGTACGGACGTCAATGAGGGAAGCCTGTCACTGGTTGGCGAGTATAAGAACTTCAATGGTTCCTGGGGGCATAGTGAGAATCTGGATCACAAGTCCGTTTGGGCAAAATACCTAAAAAACACTGACTTTGGAGAGGCGTCATATACCTTTTCTGCTTATAACTCCACCTGGGATCCGACTGAACAGATTCCCGAGAGGGTGATTGGTTCTTCAGTCTGTCTTGATACCTTTTGCAGCCTGGATACCACGGCTGAAGGTGAGACGACGCGCTATATATTGAGTGCTGACTTGCTGGTAGCTCAATGGTCTGGGAATGTTTATACCCAGTATTACGATTGGACCATGTCCTCTAATCCGACCTATGATGCACAAATTAATCAGTTCGATAAGCGCTGGATTTTGGGAGTAAATCTGGAGCGCAGTCTGTTTAATAGTAGCGCTTTGGAAATGAAAGGAGGTCTGAATTTCCGCTATGATGATGGCAGCCGTATTGGTGTCGAGTCTTTCAATGCCGGTATTTTTCTGTCAGATATTGCTGAAAATAAAATAAAAGAAGCATCCTTGGGCCCTTACGTGGATTCAACTTGGTATCTGAATAGCAAACTGCGGTTAAACGGAGGGCTTCGCTATGATTATTATGATTTTGATGTCACGGCATTGAATCTCAATAGCGCAGAAGGAACGAAAACGGATAGTGAATTTTCACAAAAACTGGGCTTGGCCTGGACTGCGCTGGAAAATATGGATATCTATGCTAACTGGGGTCATGGTTTTCATTCCAATGATGCGCGCGGAGTTGTTAATAGGGTCAACCCGGTTCCGGGTATATCCGCGGGTATCGGCTATGAACTTGGTGCTCGTCTGAGCCTGGGTGATTTCAAATTCACTACAGCCTATTGGTGGCTAGATCAGGATTCCGAGCTTATTTTTGTCGGTGATTCCAATTCTGTAGAACCCAAAGGTGGTTCGGAACGTGAGGGGTATGAGCTGACGATGTTCTGGCAGCACAGTGACTGGTGGGGAGTGGACGCTGTTTTCACAAGCTCAGATGCACGCTATGTCAACAATCCCGATGGCGTTTATGTTGAGCAAGCAGTTGAAGAAGCAGCCCAACTCGGCCTTACCGTAACTCGAGATGTCTGGGATGCCAGTCTTCGAGTACGCTATTTGGGGCCTTATGCCCTGGATGCAGCCAATTCTCGAAGAGGCAAGTCACTGACGACAACGAATTTTAGAACGGCGTACCACTGGGAAAATGTTACTATGTTCCTTGAAGTTGTAAACCTCTTTGACCGGGAGGGCAAGGAAATCCAGTACTACTATCCGGCCTATGTGGCAGGTTTTGACCCGGTCGGACTTACCTCAGATGATATTGATTGCAATGTTACTAACTGCACCATGAGTCGATCCACTGAGCCCAGGGCTTTCCGGTTAGGCGTGAGATATCAGTTTTAACGTTATGAAGCCAAGATTGTCCGATCTCCAGACAGTGATCACCCTTCCACAGATCTTCACGCTGCTTAAACCAGATTCAGAATTTAGTGCGCTGACCATTCATAAATACCCAAATCATTGTTTTAATTAGGAATAATCATGTTAACTTTTCGTTAAACAGCTGGATTTTAGCGAAAAAAACCTTAGTTAACATTTAAATAACGCTTGCTAATTTCCCCAAATCCTCGACAATGCGGAACTTTCGACGTTAATGACTACCGAGCATGAGCATCATCCAGCCTGAGGAGTTGCAAGCCCTTGTTCAGCGTATTATCAAGAGCGGTGAACTGGGGCGTTCACGCACCTACAGTGACATTCTTAATTACCTCGCCGATTGCGCGGTGTCTGGTAATACACCCAAGGAAGTAGCCATAGCCATCGATGTGCTTGGACGCGAAAACGACTTTGATGTTGGCAAGGACTCCATCGTTCGAGTGCATATTTATCACCTGCGCAACAAGCTCAAGGCTTATTTTTCAAAATATGGCAGGCAGGAAAAATACCATCTGGATATCCCCAAGGGACAATACATACTGACGGCCATTCCGGCCAATGAAGCTGATGGGGAACAGGCTGCCTCGATTTCCAGCAGGCGACGTGAAGCAATGACCCCCTGGCTGGCTGCGTTGGCAGTACTGCTCCTGTTCCTGAACCTAGTCTTTCAGTTAGAAGATGATTCAGCTGAAGTTCCTGATTCGCCGTTTGTGCTGTTGAGCCCTTGGAAGGAAATGTTGGATGATACATCGCCCATTCTAATTTTGGTGGGAGACTATTTCATTTTCGGGGAAATGAATGCTCAGGGGGATGTCGACCGATTGGTGCGGGAATTTGATGTGAACTCTTCAGAAGACCTTAACTTACTGCAGGATGGCAGGGTGGCAGGTTCAGAGCTTTATTATGACCTGGGTCTGAATTATATCCCTAGCTCCACTGCTTTTGCCCTGAGCCGACTGATTACGGGGCCTTTGCACAATATTGATTCCAATCGGTTAAATGTCAAACTGGTTTCTGACTATAGCACGGCTGATCTTGCCAATAATCACATTGTCTACTTGGGCTATCTGAGCGGCCTGCAGGAGTTGTATGCTCTGATGTTTGCCGGTTCCAGTCTAGAGATTGGAGACACCTATGATGAGCTGAGTAATCTGCAAAACGGTGAGTATTACATCAGCAATTCCGGACTGTCCGGTCCGGATGCCTTCAAGGATTTCAGTCTCTTGGTGAGCTTCCCTTCACCTAGTGGCCATCAGATCAGCATGATTTCCGGTATGCGTGATGAAAGCCTGATCAATATCGCACAACAGGCCAGCGACCCACAGGTCCTTAGTCAGATTGAGCAAAACCTAGAACAGGTAGGCGATGAGAGCATTCATTTTGAAGCCCTGTTTGAAGTCTTCGGTTTTGATAATACCAATTTCAATTCTAGACTGATTTATACCTACAAGCGGGATCCGCTGGCGGTACAGGGTTTTTTCGGTGGTAATTAGTAATGAAAAAAAGAGGACCGAAGGTCCTCTTTTGTTGTGGTATTAAAAAAGTAGAAAGAAGACTTTTGATCTTCTTTCTACTTGACTGCAAAGACTCAGTTATTCTTCGTCTTTTACTGCAGATTCTTCTTCAGCACTGCCTTTCTCAACCTTTTCTTCTGGCTTGCCATCCAGCTCTTCCTCGGCGGCGACCGTGGCTTCAGGG
>JAYQVM010000112.1:0-5360 GCA_038148435.1 Gammaproteobacteria bacterium
AGTCCAGTCGGCGTTTCCGACCTCATTCCAACCTGCCATGCTCCTGCCATCGAAGATGGAGCGCATGTTGTTAAAGCTGACCCAGCTACAGGCGCTGAGCAAAACCGCCAGTAAGAGAACTATCATCGATTTAATATTATTCAAGGTCTATCCCCCATTCAGTTAAAAGCGACATGTGCTGCCTGACATATTACACAATGGCTTGTATAAAACCTATGCGTTATCGGGCGTGGGTATCTGGCTCCTCGGAACCCGTATAAAAATCAGGTTCATGCTCCTTCACCACCTCGGAGTCAGTGGCCCAGGCGTGACAGGTATTCAGTACCACAGGACGTTTTTTTGTCTCAGCAACTATATCAGCCTGCTGCCCTCCCTCCATTTTTTTTCGGAATGGCGACATGGTCTGAAATGCCACGGTCGCCATGGGAAACAGTAATTCGGTGATGTGGGTACAGCCGGCAACACCCCCTACCTTCTGCCGGACCTTCTGACGCCAGCCCCTACCCATCACGATACCTACCAGAGCCTTGTAATTGGGCGTGATTGTGGGGCAGATGGCAAAGGGACTGTTTTCCGTTACGGCCTCTACATTATGAATCTCCATCTTTTCATCCACCGTGAGGCGAACGAGCATTTCATGTAGAGGCTCTCCAACAGCAATCATGGTGCGCCACTTGTTACTGATCGGATAGCTTTTGGTATCGATCAGATGTCCTTCGATGTCCCACAGGCCATCTTCCCTCTGGTAACCCTGATAAGTAATAGAGCGGGTATGCATCGCTTTTCTGGCGACAGGTGTTGATAGCGGCATGTCTAATTCCTGTTAACTGAAACCGGTGCGCGCATTGAGCACCTGAAAAACTACATTCTAGCGTTATTCCAGCTGATCTTCATGGGCTATGGTTCAAGCCTAAAAAACAGCACGGATATTGAGCTATGTAACTATTAAATAAGGAAAAATAGAGAAATAAACCACATTTTCCTGCGCAAGCCTTTTTAAACTCGCTTGAATCGGTATACTCGCCCTTTTTTTGCAGATAACCCGCAGGGATATATATTTTGCGCCTATCACAAGCCCAACTTGCCATTTGCCTTATTTTCTTCAGCTTGCCGCTAATGGGGCAACCAGTCACCAGTACTAGTACAGCACAGATACGCCGTACCAACCTTGAACCCGTTCTGGATGGCATGCTGGACGACCCAATCTGGCAAGAGGCCACGATAATCACCCAATTTCATCAGGTGCAGCCGGTTGACCATGGCGAACCCACCGAGCGCAGTGAATTCTATATCACCTACGATGAAAACAATTTTTATATGGCGGCTCGCCTCTATGATAGCGAACCCTCTCTTATCCGGGCCCGCCAGCTAATCCAGGGACAAAATATCTTTGGCGATGACACTGCAGATATTCTGCTGGACACCTTCAATAATGACAGAACCGCTTTCTACTTCCAGACTAATCCCAATGGCGTCCGCAGCGAAGGGACCTGGGAAAGCCCCACATCCTTCAATAATGACTGGAGCGGCATCTGGCAGGTAGAATCCCGGATCGATGAGCAAGGCTGGACAACGGAAATAATCATCCCCTTCACCACCCTGAATTTCGACCCGAATACCGAAGAATGGGGACTGAATCTTGGTCGCAGTATTGCCCGCCGAAATGAAAGAATTTACTGGTCTTCTTTCAATCGCACCACCAGCCCCTCAACAGCCGGGCAGGTCTCTGGTATTAGTGGTATCCAGCAAGGTCTAGGT
Organism: Gammaproteobacteria bacterium; assembly: GCA_038148435.1. Lineage (GTDB taxonomy): Bacteria > Pseudomonadota > Gammaproteobacteria > Pseudomonadales > Pseudohongiellaceae > UBA5109. Next base: position 1,759 of record JAYQVM010000112.1, read on the forward strand.
CTGGATATCGTACCTTCAATCACTATTGCTCAGTCTGAAAATTACGTGACAGATAGCAATGCTGACCGCGTCGACCCTTCGCTGGACGTTTTTTACAAATTCACACCGAACCTGACCGGGGTAGTGACCCTGAATACCGACTTTTCAGCGACCGAGGTAGATGACCGTCAGGTCAACCTGACTCGATTCTCTCTGTTCTTTCCGGAAAAGCGTGACTTCTTTCTACAGGACTCCGAAATATTCAGCTTCGGCAATATCAGTGGGGCCGGTGGCGGCCAGGCGCCACCGGGTGCTAAGCTGAACAATGCTATTCCCTTTTATTCACGTCGTATTGGTTTGAACCCGGCAACCGGACAACCAGTGGATATTGATGTTGGCGGCAAACTGGCTGGACGCATAGGCGACATCAGTCTTGGTGCCCTTGCTATTCAGCAGGATGATCGGCCCGGCCTAGCGGGTCAGGATGTATTTGTTGGGCGTATCACGTCTAATGTACTTGCCGAATCCCGAGTCGGTGCCATCTTCACCAATGGTGATCCAAACAGTGAAAACGATAACTCGCTGGCCGGTGTCGACTTCAATTACCGTAATACCCAGTTCTCCGATACGCATACCCTAACCGGCGATCTCTGGTACCAGCAATCGAATACCCAGGATATAGAAGGTGATGACAAGGCTTACAATGCCAATATCAACTATGCCACCCTGGGTACGGGTGCCAGCCTGGAACTTGATTACAGCTATGTTGGCTCCGAATACAATCCGACACTGGGCTTTGCCAACAGGCGAGGAGTGGAACGTGCAGCCTTTTCGTCCAACTATCGCTATTTCCCGAATTCGCACCCGTTCGTTCGTATTTACACCTGGGTACTGCGGGGAGATTATTTCCGCGACATAGCGACTGGTGAGCTACAAAGTAGCATGCTGCAGTTCAATCCGCTGGCCTTTGATACACTTCGTGGAGATCTGATTTTTGTCATGCTAGTAAGCGAAAAGGAAAACCTGATCCGGCCTTTTCAGATTCGCCCTGGCATCACCCTCCCTGTTGGGGAATACTCATTTACTTCGACACAGCTGTTAATACGTGGCAGCCGCAATCGAACACTATCCCCCAGCCTGACACTGCGCGATGGCGAGTTCTACGATGGTGATCGCCAACAGATCAATGCCGGCTTAAACTGGGATCCGAACAGAAATCTTTCACTGGATTTTTCCTACAACTACACCAGTGCCAGCCTACCTGCCGGAGATTTCATCACTCGACTGATCCGGTTGAACGCCAGTCTTGCTCTCAATGTGCGTTGGTCCTGGGTCAACCTGCTGCAATATGATAATGGCTCTGGGAGCATGGGACTGAACAGCCGTTTACGCTGGAACCCGCGAGCAGGTGAAAACCTTTATCTGGTTATAAACTACAATTTTGATTCAACAGCCGGCGCCTTCAGCGAAATGAACTCCCTAGATTCGGAGTTTGTTATCAAATACACCCGAAATTTCCGCTTCTGACTATAATCTCAGCCTATTTTTTTATGGTATAAGATTCGCCCTGAAAACTTTGCTTTACTTCAGGATTTCACGAAGTCTACCGAACCGACCTGGGCAACAAATGGATTGTTGAACGACATTAAAGCTTGGTGTTCCGGATGTTCCTGATAGGTTCGCAATGTTTCTACTGAGTCAAACTGCATGATCAGTATGAGGTCCCAGCTGCGGGCATCACGCAGGCTATCCTGACCAATTTCCATCGCTTTGATTAGCGGAATCGACTTTTTCAGCCCCAGCATTTTTTCGCAAAAAGCATCAATATGTTCGCGCAAAACAGTTTCCTGATACTTAATAAATACATAATGTTGCAGCATGACTAATCCTTCTCAGTAAGCTTGGCATTCTCATTAATAGTTGGCGGCGCAGCATTTAGTTTTTCCATAGCATATCCTGCTGCCGCTTTGTAATTACTCATCAATTCTTCTCGTTCCGCACTTGGGAATACTTCCTCTATATTCTCGAACACACCTCCGCAACGATCATCTAGCTCATTCAGCAGAACAAAGGGCCCTGCACCTCGATTACGAAGGATTACAGCTGAAATATCCTTGCACAGGATCTCATTATATTTATCCAGCGCAGCTTTATTTAAGCCACATTCCAGCATTGCAGCACCAAGTACCCGCGCATCTATTATCGCTTGCGTAGCGCCATTTGATCCGGTCGGATACATCGCATGAGCGGCATCGCCAAGTAAGGCAATATGACCATCAACCCAGCTAGGTACCGGATCCCGATCTATCATCGGATATTCATAAACTTCTTCAGCACCGCTAAGCATCTCCTGAATATTAATCCAGTCATAGTCCCAGTTTTCAAAGTGGTGGATAAAATCCTCAGTAGCTACTTTTTTATTCCAATTATGATCTTTCCAGCCATCGGAATTATCCACCGTAATCTCAGCAATCCAGTTGATCTCAGCCATAATACTTTCTGCATCCGGCTCCGATATTGGGTAAAAAACCACGCGATGATGATGGGTTCCTAGCCCTACAAAAGAAGCCCCTGTTCGAATGGGAATACCTGGCGTTGTTCCACGCCACATAATGGCTCCGCCCCAGTTAACAGGGCCCTGATCAGGGTAAAACTGCTGACGAAGCGCAGAATGGATTCCATCTGCCGCAATTAATAGCGATCCCTTGACTCGTAATTCATTCCCTTTATCGGTAATAATAGTCGCTGTAACAGACTCATTATTGTTGGCATAAGCCGTGACACGATGGCCCGTTCGAATGGCATCTTCTCCCATACGCTCCAGCACCTTGTGATAAAGCAACATCTGCAGCCTGCCACGATGTACAGAATATTGTGGCCACTTGTACCCGGCAGCAATCCCTCTGGGTTCGGAATACACATCCTTGCCATTGAGACCGACTAGGGCCCATTCCCGGGTTTGTACGCCGATGCTATCCAGCTCTTCCTGGGTGATGCCCAGGTCATATAATTCTCTGACAGCGTTGGGCTGGAGATTGATTCCCACGCCCAGAGGTTTCAGTTCCTTGACCGCCTCAAAAACAAGAAAGGGGACACCAATCTGGTGCAGTGTCAGCGCGACCGCCAGGCCGCCAATTCCACCCCCAGCAATAAGGACGGGGAGATCTTGATCTTTACTGGAATTCATTTAATTACTATTTTTAGATTAATAAGCTTCTGCCCATCATTCCATGTCATAAAACAAATGAGTCTCATGCCTCATTTCTTAATAGGACAAGCGCAGTATTTTTTAAGGTTTTGAGTGTTGACTAAAAATTTTGGCGAATTTTAGAGAAATTAGGATGCTATTGGTAGTGCCAATCGACTTAAATCTCCTTTATAACTATGCATCCGAGATTTCTGAGAGAAATGGTCTACCGTCAGTCCAGACACTACACAATAGTAGCTGTGATAAAACTCAAAGCTCACCTCTTGAAGTTTTTACAGGTCATTTATGCCAGGATCACCTATAATCTTCCTGAGAAAATAATCCACGATAATAAAACCATGCAAGAAAGTCCGAATACATATAGCGACAAAAATCAAACCTATATTCTTACCATCACCACCGTAGTGGCTATGGG
>JAYQVM010000113.1:0-5358 GCA_038148435.1 Gammaproteobacteria bacterium
ATATTACTCAGTGTTTTAACTCGACAATATTGATGCATATTAAAAAAATATAGGAGATGAGAGCTATGTTAAAACTCAAGTACATAAGTTTGTTTGGCCTTGCCCTGAGCGGCCTGCTTTCAGCGAGTATGCTACAGGCGCAACCGCCGACAGGGCCAATGACTTTTTTCATTACAAGCACCGGCTCTGGTGAGGGTGGTAACCTGGGCGGTCTGGCCGGTGCAGACGCTATCTGCCAGGCACGTGCCGAAGCTGTAGGTGCTGGCGATCATACCTGGCGTGCCTATCTGAGCACACAGGGACCAAATGCCGTCAACGCGCGTGACCGTATCGGAGAAGGCCCCTGGTTTGGTGCCAGAGGAAACCGTATTGCCCAGAATGTTGATGATCTGCATAGCATTAATCAGCGAATAGCGATACTGACAGCACTGGATGAACGTGGCAATATCATTCCCGGTGGAGGCTTCGCGCCCAACCGGCATGACATCCTCACGGGTTCCCAACCCGATGGTACTGCCTATCCGGCTGGTGCTGACATGACCTGTAACAACTGGACCAGCAGCAGTGACCAGGGTGGTGCCAAAGCCAGACTGGGTCATCATGATGCTGCCAACTGGAACTCGGCTCATGATTCTCGTGGCTGCGGACAGCAGGCTCTTATCAGCACCGGTGGTGATGGACTATTTTACTGTTTCGCTGCCGACTAAAAACGGCTCCATAGTATTTTCGAAAAGCTCTGATTCCTCAGGGCTTTTTTTTTCGGTTTCATGCAGGTAAGGGCTGGCCAGAAATTATAGGGTTCCATGCTAGAATTGGGGATTCGTAGATTTTCAAACGGTAAAAAATTCATGACTGTGATTCGACAACAAGACGTCATTCAAAGCGTTGCTGATGCCTTACAATACATCTCCTATTATCACCCGCTGGATTACATTCAAGCGGTGTACCGGGCCTATGAGCGGGAGGAGTCTCCAGCAGCCAAAGATGCCATGGCACAAATTCTGACCAACTCGCGAATGTGTGCGGAAGGTAAACGTCCACTTTGTCAGGATACCGGCGTCGTGGTGATATTCGTAGAAGTTGGTATGAATGTGCAGTGGGATGCCGACATGGAACTGGAACAGATGATCAATGAGGGCGTACGGCAGGCCTATACCCATCCAGACAATGTATTGCGAGCCTCTATTGTCAGTGATCCAGCTGGTTTACGAAAAAATACTAGGGACAACACCCCTGCCAATATTTACTACAAGATCGTGCCCGGCGATAAAGTTGAATTCAAACTGGCAGCAAAAGGTGGCGGTTCCGAGAACAAGTCGAAATTGGTCATGCTAAATCCAAGTGACAGTATTGTTGACTGGGTGCTGAAAACGGTTCCCACTATGGGTGGCGGCTGGTGTCCGCCTGGCATGCTGGGTATCGGTATTGGCGGCTCTGCTGAAAAAGCAGTGTTAATGGCTAAGGAAGCCCTGATGGACCCGGTAGATATTGATGAGCTGCGCCAGCGCGGTCCTCAGTCGAAGACGGAAGAACTGCGCCTAGAGCTGATGGAGAAAGTCAACCAGCTGGGTATTGGAGCCCAGGGGATTGGGGGTCTGACGACGGTTGTGGATGTCAAAATCAAAGAGTTTCCGACACATGCGGCTGGCAAGCCGGTGGCAATGATTCCAAACTGCGCGGCGACCCGGCATGTTCATTTCACCCTAGATGGTTCCGGGCCAGCTGAACTGGTGCCCCCAAAGCTGGAGGACTGGCCAGACGTGACCTGGACTGCCTCTGCTTCCTCACGCCGGGTGGATCTTGCTAAAGTGACCCGAGAGGATATTGCTTCATGGAAGCCGGGCGATACTCTGCTGCTCACTGGCACCATTCTGACAGGCAGAGATGCCGCTCATAAACGCATGGTGGAGCTTTACGAAAAAGGTGAAGGGCTGCCCAATGGAGTGGACCTGAAAGACAAATTTATCTATTACGTGGGACCTGTTGATCCGGTGCGTGATGAAGTGGTGGGTCCTGCAGGCCCGACCACGGCAACCCGCATGGACAAGTTTACCGAGCAGATGCTTGCCCATTCCGGCTTAATGGGCATGATCGGCAAGGCGGAACGTGGACCGATAGCCATCGAGGCAATCCGAAAACATCAGTCAGTCTATCTAATGGCGGTTGGAGGCGCTGCCTACTTAGTCTCCAAGGCTATACGCAAGTCTCGCGTGGTCGCCTTTGAAGACTTGGGCATGGAAGCCATCCACGAGTTTCAAGTGGAAGACATGCCGGTGACGGTGGCTGTGGACAGCATGGGATTTTCCGTACACGAAACCGGCCCGGCTGAATGGAAGGTCAAAATTCAGGAAGCCCAGCCGATAAAAGTTGTCTGATAGGGCGGTTTATTCTTGCCAGGCGCCTAGAAAAAAGTTTTGGCTCAGTTCGTTGCGTTTTCTTGGTGCTAGTTCCCTTTCCTTGAAGGCATCCGGAATATCACTTTGTGACACCTGATAACCCAGGGCGATTATGGCAATGGGGCGGAAGCGCTCAGGTATCGCAAAATTCTGCTGCAGTTTTTCTGCCGCAAAGCCGCCTATCTGATGACTCATCAAACCCAGCGCTGTGGCCTGTAAACACATTGATATGGACGCCGCGCCGGTATCGTAGGCCCCGTGGGGGTTGGGATTATCATTGTGTGAAAACTGAGTGTCATGGCAGGCCAGTATCAATACGGGAACATGCTGGCACCAGGCCTGGTTTTTATCAATCAGGCTGTCAAAAATCGTGTTCCAGCCCCTAGGTTGTGAATCTTTCGGGCAGACGACATAACGCCAGGGCTGATCACCAAAGCACGAAGGAGCCCATCGTGCAGCTTCCAACACAGACTGTAAGTCTTCATCACTGACCGGGCGCTGCGCATCAAAGGCTACGCCACTCCAGCGCCTTGCTATCAAGTCATGAAAGGTAGAGGAGGTGTCGATAGATTTATTAAACATAGTTTTTTCCTTTAGGTCTGCCTCTGGCTTATTTGCACATGTCGGTATAAGGGTTCGGCACCTCCAGACTAATGGGTAGCTTGTCACCACTGATGGATATGCCGTTCTCGTTAAAACTTAGGTCTGCACCGTTCTTCACGTTATGGTCAAATTTATAAATGGGCTCAATGAGCTGCCGGTTACTGCTTTCTTCAAAGTTACGGGTGGCTTCCGCTATCTGTTCATGCTTGCCGGCGTATGCTGACATGGCATCCTTACCAAATTTGTGCTGCAGCATCCTCAGTGTCTGGCTGGGAGAGAAGACAGAGGCCGTGGCGTTGTTCCCCCCAAAGCCCTTAGCATTGATGATAACTGCATCAATGGCTTCAGGGTCGATTTCCCGGTGTGTTAGGAGAAAATCCAAATGTTTCTGATGCACATCCCCGGCGATAGCCTCACTGGTTGAAATGCCGGGAATGATGCCGTGATGCCAGACTCCTAGGCTTAGGTTCAGCTGGTCAGCGCCGGCGCAGCCAATAGAATGACCAATATAGCATTTCATAGCAGAGACCGGCCAATTTTCAATACCAAAGTGTGCTGCCAGTTGATCGAAAATAGCCGATTCAGTAACCCGATTCTGAGGTGTGCCGGTGCCGTGAGCCTGTACATAGGTATTTTGCTGCAGGGCTTTCTCGCCGATCACAGCACGGGTAGCTGCCATGGCCTTTGCAACACTCAGGTAGTTGCCAACGCCAGGACTGGCAATGGATTTTTTGTGGCCGTCAGCATGTACAAAGACATCATTGACTGATCCGTAAATATTGGCTCCTAGCTGCATGGCCAGCTCATCATCAAAAAGTATGACAAACTGGGCAGACTCTGCAAGGGTAAAACCGACGTTGTCGGCGAAAGGGCGACAGGCCCGTCGATAATTGGGTTCGCTCAGTCCATCCAGTTGTCTGAGTTTTTCATCATCCGCCAGGGCTCCCATGGCGCTGTAGCCTTCAAAAATTTCTGGCACTAGCGGAGCTTCACTATTGCCGACAACTACCACGCGATGTGTTCCGCAGCGGATATCCTGCACAGCCTGACACAGGCTGTAATGAAAAGAAGCACATGCCCCCAGATTGCAGCCGGTTTTGCCGGTGCTACCCAAAACATAGGCATTGATAAAATCTGCTGCCATTTCCGGCAAGCCCAGCGGCAGTTGTTTGGAGGTAACCCGTTTGCCCAGCAAACGTGACTGCAGCATGCCGCCATTGCCGTTGTAGTCCAGCTGGCTCATGCCGGAACCGGCATAGACGGCAATTTGGTCAGCTGGTACCTGTTGTTTAATTATCTCCCAGTCAATGCCCATTGACAGCAGCGCATCGGAGATGCCGAAAATTGTCATCTGCAGGCTACGGGGGTGATTGCGCGACTGATACAGGCTGCCAGGATCAAATCCACTGGGTAATTGACCAGCACAGTTTACGGCACCCTGATAAAGATCAGGCACCATGGTTTCCAGGCGGCCATTTACTTCAACCAGACTGTGGAGACTGTCTATTTTTTGTACCTGCCAGTTGGATGGAATGCGGGAGGGCAGCCGGCGGTTAGCCAATGTAAAACGGAGCATCTCTCCTTCGGCAGCCTTTAGGGAGCTCTGTGTATGCTGGTACAGAGCAGTATTATCGAAGAGATTGCTTTCCAGCTTGCGGATCAGTGTGCTGTTTAGGATCAGTTCCCGGTGGAAGGTCAGGAATTCATCCAGGTCAGTTACTTCACCGCTATGGGTCAGCCAGTGGCCATCCTGCTGTTTAAGCAGTCCCATGAGGATGGCTAGGTTCAGCATGGTAGCATCGGCATCTACCTTGCTAAGGCGATCAATGACCAGACGCCGATAGGCATAGTGGCATGCTGATCTTCCTGCGGCGTTGATGCCGCCAAAACCGACAATAACTGGTAAATTAGACAACTTCAGAACCCCAAAAAATTTTACGTTTAACTATACGATGTATAGTCTCAAAAAAATATTTCTAAATAGACGTATAATATAATAAATAAGACAAAAAGCGGCAGGGATTTAGTGGGATTTCCGCTAACGGAATTTGCTACACTGCAACTTCATTTTCACTTAAGACAGGTATGCAAGGCGCTTGCAGTCTACTTACCAAAAACGTATTTCCGCTATCCATTCAGAGCTGGGTATTCCTGCTGACTATGCCCGTAGCCGTGATTTAAGCCTGCAGCTGGAATGTGACCAGTTAGTTTCAGCAGGTAAGGATATTTTTGAGCGTGAGCAGTCCATGCACCGACAAGCCTGGCAAAGCTGGCAGGCTATGACTGCCGCAGCAAAGCAGTCTAAGATTGAGCTCCAGCTGGTTTCAGCCTACCGCAGCGTTGAATACCAGGTAAATCT